>JAGLLQ010000381.1 GCA_023140455.1 Desulfobacteraceae bacterium
ATAAAGTTAATTAATTTATCAATTTAATGCAAACTTATCAAGAAGTTTTATATTATTGACTTTTTACGCTCTTGAAAATATAATTTTGCTAAAATAATCTTAAACTGGAGATAATATTTAAATGAGTAACACTTTTTTTAAATCTTTGGGCTTTAAATCATTCGATACCAATACCTTTCCTTTTTTACTAATTGCAGGCCCTTGTGTTATTGAAAATTATGATACAACACTTAAAACTGCAAAACACTTAAAAAAAATTACCGATGAACTCAAAATCCCATTTATTTTCAAATCCTCCTTTGATAAAGCCAACAGGACATCTATAGATTCATTCAGAGGCCCTGGATTCACTAGTGGACTGGCTATTTTAAAAACAATAAAACAAGAGCTTGATATTAAAATTATTTCAGATATCCACTTGCCTGAACAGGCTGAACAAGCATCAAAAACGCTCGATGCCATTCAAATTCCTGCCTTTCTTTGCAGACAGACTGACCTTATTTCAGCTGCATGCAAAACAGGGAAACCTGTTAATATAAAAAAAGGACAATTCTTATCACCATGGGAATGTGAAAACATCATCAATAAAGCTAAACAATCAGGAAGTGACAGTATAAGCATTACAGAAAGAGGTACCACTTTCGGGTATAATAACCTTGTTGTTGATTTTAGATCTATTGATATTGTCAAGCAAATGGGAGTCCCTGTAATTTTTGATGCAACCCACAGTGTCCAACTCCCAGGAGGTGGAATAGATTCATCAGCCGGCAATAGAGAATTCGCACCTGTTCTTGCAAAAGCTGCCATAGCTGTGGGTGCTGATGGTTTATTTATTGAAACACACCCTGATCCTGACAATGCCTTGTGTGATGGTCCTAATTCTATTGAATTAAATAAGATGAAAAAAATATTAACTATGCTTCTTAATATAAGAAATTCAATTACCAACACTTGAACGACTTAGGAAATAAACAATGAATAAAGAAAAACTCACAAATATAAAACTCTTACTTCTTGATGTGGATGGTGTTTTAACTGATGGGAAAATTACTTATACCGACAAAGGAGAAGAGATTAAAAGTTTTAATTCAAAAGATGGGCTTGGAATAAGGCTTCTTATGAATTCCGGGATTAAAGTAGGAATAATCACTGGAAGAAAGTCTGGTGCGCTGACACATAGATGTAAAAATCTTGGGATCGATCTTTTATTTGATGGAATCACAGATAAGTTAAAAGCTTTTAATACTATATTGGAAGAAACAAATATTACTGCCAAAGAAACTGCATTTGCTGGAGATGACCTTCCCGACCTTCCAGTTATGAAATGTGCAGGCCTCTCTATTAGTCCTGCTGATGCGCCTTCTTATGTCCAAGAACATTCTGATATAGTTACCAGACAAAAAGGAGGAGAAGGTGCCATAAGAGAAATTTGTGATGAAATCTTAAAGGCACAAAACAAATGGGAAACAATTATTGATAAATATCTATTATGAATTTTAAAAATATTTCGCCTGGCAAGCTTAAACTCCCGCTCTTCTGCGCTCTTATAATAATACTGTTAATAACTATTGCTCTGATAGTCTATAAAACCAAGAGTATTATTAACCCGTCATTTAAAAATATTGAAATCGATTCATCAGCTGATATTTTTCTCAATAATTTTAAACAAACTTCAAAAACCAATGGAATAAAAGAATGGGCTTTAAAAGCAGCCTCTGCTAAAATTATCAATGCGCAAAATTTAACACTTTTAGAAGATGTCTCAGTCACAATTTTCACTGAAGACAACACTCAGATTGACATAACTGCACAAAATGGAAAACTTAACACTAAGACTCATGACATTGAACTCTCTGGCAGAGTTATAGTTCATTATGAAGACATCTTTCTAAAAACTGATAAGTTGCATTATAAGAAAAAAAGACATATAATATACTCAGATGGACAAGTTGAAATTGAAAAAGAAAGTTCGACCATTCAAGCAGATTCATTGTTTGCGGATTTAAAGGATTCTACTCTTAAACTGGAAGGCAATGTAAAAGGTAAATTTATTGAAACAATTAACCAATTTTAAAACAATTTGGCATCAAAAAATTCATGCAATAATTATTTTATTCTCTTTTTTCCTGATCACCTTCCTTATAAACACCAGTGTTTTATATGCAGAAACTGAAGTCACAAGCAATCCACCTTTAAATGTTACCTCTGACAGCATGCTTACAAAAAAAATTGCTTCAACCATAGAATTTAAGGGTAATGTTGTTGTAACAAGAGAAGATTCCATAATCCATGCTGACGCTATTACAATGTTCTTCACAAAAGAAACTGAAAAAACTGAACAAAACACCAAACAAGAAAAACAAAAAATAAAAAAAATTGTTGCCATAGGGAATGTTAAATATTTCTCCGGGGAAAGAAAAGCATTCGCTGATAAAGCAGTCTATATATACAATGATGAAGTCCTTGTACTTACAGGGAATATGCCAAAAGTTATAACAGGTGAGAATTCTGTAACTGGAAAAAAAATTACGCTCTTTCAAAAAGATGGCAAAATTATTATTGAAGGTGGAGTTAATGCTACTTTTAATCCAGATAAAAGTGATAAACAAAAAAAAGAATGACGGATTTAATACTAAAAAATCTTAAAAAAATATATAATGATAAAAAAGTTGTCAGCAATGTTAGCATTAAAGTCAAAAAAGGGAGAGTAACCGGACTTCTTGGACCTAACGGAGCTGGAAAAACAACTACATTTTATATGGCTGTAGGTTTAATCAAGCCTGATGGGGGAAATGTTTTTCTTAATAATGAAAATATAACAGATCATCCCATGTATATTAGAGCAAGAAAAGGCATAGGCTATCTTCCCCAGGAACCATCGACATTTAGAAAACTTACAGTAAAACAGAATATCACTGCAATACTTGAGGTTATTTATAAGAATAAAGATAAAATAAACAACAAAGCCGATAGCATAATGGATGAACTTGGAATTACTTATTTGAAAAACCAAAAAGCCAATTCACTTTCAGGTGGTGAACGAAGAAGGCTTGAAATTTCAAGAGTACTTGCCACAGACCCTATGTTCATACTCTTAGATGAACCTTTTGCCGGTATTGACCCTCTTGCTGTTATTGATATTCAGAAAATTATATCCCAGCTTACACAAAAAAAAATAGGAGTATTGATTTCTGATCATAATGTAAGAGAAACTTTGGGTGTATGTGATTTTGCATATATAATGAGCAAAGGCAATGTTATTGAGACAGGAGACCCTGAGAAAATTATATCGAGCAAAATTGCAAAAGAAAACTATTTAGGAGATAATTTCAGACTTTAATATGGAATTCGGATTACAACAAAACCTTACTCTGACTCAACAGCTTGTCATGACACCACAGTTGCAGCAGGCTATTAAATTATTGCAGCTTTCACGTCTTGAACTTGTTGAAATGATCCAGGAAGAAATGGAAGAAAATCCTGCTCTGGAAGAATTGGAACAGCAAGTCGACCCCAATGATGAAACAAACACTGCTGACAAAGAACCTCCTGATACAAAAGATCAAGAAACTCAGGAGGTAACAAAAGAAGTAACAATAGAAGAAAAAGTAAGCAGTGACACTGATTGGGAAAGTTATATTAATGAATATAATTCCACAGGCAGAACTCATGTTGAAAGAGAAACCCGCGAAGCTCCGAATTATGAAGCATTTACAAGCAGACAGGAAACTCTGGAAGAACACTTGCGCTGGCAGTTAATGCTTTATGGACTCTCCAAAACTGAAGAAGAAATTGGTTACATGATCATTGGTAATATTGATAAAGATGGATATTTGCGTTCTACTACAGAAGAAATTGCTCAAGCAGGAAGCTTTAATATTGAAAGCGTTGAAAAAACATTAAAAGTTTTACAGGGCTTTGACCCTTCCGGCGTTTGCGCCAGAAATATAGGTGAATGTCTCTTAACCCAAATCAAATATCTTGGCATAGAAAATGATATTATTAAAAGAATTATTACTGATCATTTAAAAAACCTGGAAAACAGGAATATCAAAGCTATTGCAAAAGACTTGAAAATATCCCACGATGATATCAGAGCTGCTGTTAAAGTTATACAATACTTAGAACCAAAACCAGGAAGAATTTTCAGCCCTGATGAGTCCGCATATATCACCCCTGACATTTTTGTATATAAAGATGAAAATGGATACAAAATTGTATTAAATGATGACGGGCTTCCTAAACTTCAGATAAACAGCTTTTACAAAGACGCAGTTTCAAAAAATAAAAAATTACCTAAAGATACAAAAAATTATTTAAATGAAAAAATGCAATCAGCATCCTGGTTAATAAAAAGTATCCATCAGCGCCAAAAAACCATATATCTTGTTATGGAAAGTATAATTAAATTTCAACAGGAATTCTTTGATAAAGGTATATCATATTTAAAACCTCTGATATTAAAAGATATTGCTCAGGATATTGAAATGCACGAATCAACAATCAGCAGAGTAACAACAAATAAATACACATATACTCCGCAAGGATTGTTTGAATTAAAATATTTTTTCAACAGTGCTATAAAGCGGCAATCGGGTGACGGCGAACTTGCATCTGAGAGCGTAAAAGAAAAAATAAAGATTCTTGTCAAAAATGAAGACCCAGACCACCCGTTAAGTGATGAAAAAATTGCTATGGTTCTTAAAGATGCTAACGTTAATATTGCTAGAAGGACCGTTGCTAAATACAGGAAGATGCTTAAAATTCTTCCATCAAATAAACGCAAACAACTTTAGGGAGGTATTATGCAAACTACAGTAACTTTTAAAAAAATTGACCCTTCCGATTCATTAAAGGTCTACATTCATAAAAAGCTGAGCAGGTTTGACAAAATGTTAGACAGCCCGGCAGAAGCAAACGTAGTAGTCTCAGTAGAAAAAATAAGACATATTGCTGAAATAACACTTATTTGTGACAAATTAAAAATTCATGTAAAAGAGGAATCTGAAAGCCTGTACTCTTCTGTTGATATGCTGGTTGATAAATTAAAAGTACAGATAAAAAAGAATAAAGAAAAAATTAAACGACATATGTCTGGTAATAAAAAAAGTATTAAAAACGATGCCGGATATTTAGAAAACCCAAACTATCCCAATCCAAAACTTGAAAATTCAGGCATAACCGATAATATCATCATTGAAAAAGTTGACACAAAGCCGATGGATATTGATGATGCAGCTATTATATTAGAATCTGAAAGAAAAAATTTTTTTGTATTCAACAATGCTCGTACAGAGCGTTTAAATGTTATTTATAAACGGAAAAATGGAAAAATGGGAGTAATACA
>JAGLLQ010000382.1 GCA_023140455.1 Desulfobacteraceae bacterium
AATAAATATTCCAGTCTTTTAAGAACTTTGACATTAGCTTTTGAGCCATTTTATCATCATCAACAAACAGAATGGAAATATTAGAATAACGGTTCGGAGCTTCTTTGGTTGATTCTTCTTTTACCACTTCTTTTTTTTCTTGGTCTGCCATATTAATATCTCCCGAAGAAATCAATTCTCAAAATTATCTATATAATCTATTACCTCGAGTCCCATTTTTTCCAAAAGAGCAAGCTTTGCATCAAGACCTTCTAAGTCATTTTCTTTGCCTGCAAGTTCCAGTTCATAGGCTGCTAGCTGAGCTTGTTCTGCTGCAAGGTAACGTAGAGTTCCTTTGAGTTTGTGAGCAGCTTCATCAAGTTGTGATGCGTCTTTTGCTTCTACAGCTTTTGCAATATTCCCAAAAGCTTCAGGCCAGTCCTTACGAAATTCGTCAAAACATTCGCAGATAAGCTCTGTGTCATTGTCCATGATTTCTTTTAATTCATCAAGGTTTATGATATTTGTATCGGCCATGCTGCCTCCTGTGTGAGCATAATCAGTATCTATAAACATTAATTTAAATAATTGAAAAGGATTTTATCTATACCAATAATTCTGCATTAAATTTTTTTACAAGTCAAGAGAAATTAATTGTTTTCATTACGATTTATAGTATATTATTAAGTAAGTTGGCTCGGACAATTACTAATAATATCAGGATAATAATATATTATTATCAGTAAAAGATTGACATTTATTAAGCGGTTGTATATACAACCATAAAGGCTTTTATTTTTATTTAGAAAGCAGCTCAAATATTAAATTTAATTATACACTGTAAAGATAAAGGGGGTTGTAAATGTCTGTAAATAATAATATTTCAGAAGCAATGAGGATTAAACTTGAAAATATTTTTGAGACACTTCCATCTGAAAAACAATTTGTTAAGGATATGCGCAGGGCTCCGAAAAGACATGCAGAGCTTTCCCATGAAGACAGAAAACTGGCCCTTAAAAATGCTTTGAGATATGTTCCTGAAAAATGGCATGAAACACTTGCACCTGAGTTTATGGAAGAACTGAATACTTGCGGGCGAATTTATGGATACAGATTCAGACCAGAAGGCAAAATTACAGGCATGCCTTTAGATCAATACAAATCAAAATGTATTGAAGGAAAAGCTTTTCAGACAATGATTGATAATAATCTTGATTTTGACGTTGCTCTGTACCCTTACGAACTTGTAACCTATGGAGAAACAGGTCAGGTTTGTCAAAACTGGATGCAATACTGGCTTATTAAGGCATACCTTGAAGAATTAACTCAAGATATTACACTTGTTGTTGAATCAGGTCACCCTTTGGGACTTTTCAAATCATCGCCAAATGCTCCAAGGGTTATAATGTCAAATGCTTTGATGATTGGGATATTTGATAATAATGAAGACTTTTCCCGGGCCGCAGCTTTAGGTGTTGCAAATTATGGTCAGATGACAGCAGGCGGATGGATGTATATTGGACCCCAGGGCATTGTACATGGCACGTATAACACTCTTTTAAATGCTGCCCGTATGATTTCAAAGAATAGCGACAAAGAAGATATGGCTGGTAACCTTTTTGTCAGCTCCGGACTTGGCGGGATGAGCGGAGCCCAGGGCAAAGCAGTTGAAATTGCAAATGGTGTGGGGATATTTGCTGAAGTTGATTATTCAAGAATCGAAACAAGACACAGCCAGGGCTGGATAAGTATGGTTATTGATGACCCTGCCGTGGTGTTTGAAACAGCAACTTTATATCAGAAGCAGAAGAAAAAAGCAGCAATTGCATTTTATGGTAACATTGTCGATCTCCTGGAATATGCTGTAAATAATAATATAGAAATAGACCTTTTAAGTGATCAGACTTCCTGTCATGTTGTATATGATGGTGGCTATTGTCCGCAGGGACTCAGCTTTGAAGAGCGGACCGAGTTTTTAGCAAATGATCATGATAAGTTTGTAAAGCTTGTTGATACATCATTACAAAAACATTATGAATTGATTAAAAAATTAGTTGATAATGGAACATATTTTTTCGATTACGGTAATAATTTTCTTAAAGCCGTATATGATACAGGTGTTATTGATATTTGTAAAAATGGCAGAAACACAAACGAAGGTTTTATTTTCCCTTCCTATGTTGAAGATATTATGGGCCCCCTGCTGTTTGATTATGGTTATGGACCTTTCAGATGGGTCTGTTTGAGCGGACTTGAAAAAGATCTTGATGCAACAGATGCTGCTGCAATGGAGTGCATTGATCCTGAGAGAAGGTTTCAGGACAGAGATAATTGGGTCTGGATTAGAGATGCAAAGAAAAATAAGCTTGTTGTCGGAACCCAGGCAAGAATTCTTTATCAGGATGCAGAAGGCCGAATCAAGATTGCTTTGAAGTTTAATAAAATGGTAAGGGATAAAAAAATTGGACCTGTAATGCTTGGAAGAGATCATCATGATACAGGCGGTACTGATTCTCCTTTTAGAGAAACTGCAAATATAAAAGACGGATCTAATATTATGGCAGATATGGCAACTCAGTGTTATGCAGGAAATGCTGCAAGAGGCATGAGCCTTGTTTCTCTTCACAATGGCGGTGGTG
The DNA here is from genome assembly GCA_023140455.1 of Desulfobacteraceae bacterium. The sequence goes on from JAGLLQ010000382.1 coordinate 2,619, forward strand.
TTGGTATAGGAAGAGCAATCAATGGCGGATTTGGTCTTGTTCTTGATGGAAGCGAGCGTATTGATGAAATTATTAAAAGCGCCATGAACTGGGATGTTATGGGTGGTGTTGCAAGGCGGGCATGGGCACGCTGTGAAAATTCCATTGAAACATGTATTGCTTATAATGACAATAACAAGGAAGATCACATTACTTTGCCATATATTACAGATGATGACTTGATTAACAGAATCGTTAAATAATGGAGTGGAACATTGAAGATAAATAACTCTTTTCCGGAAAAAGTTGATCATCTCTTTGTTAATTGTAATATTGCAACCATGACCAACAACAGCTATTCTCCTATTATTGACGGAGCAATTGGGGTTGTGGGCGATAAAATTTGTTTTGCAGGCAAAAAAAGTGATCTTTCTCAAGATTATGAGAAGCGAGCGACCATTATTCATGATATGGAAAAGAGTTGGATTCTGCCCGGGCTGGTAGATTGCCATACCCACCTTGTGTTTGGAGGCTCCAGATCAAAAGAATTTGAAATGAAGCTTTCAGGAGTCAGTTATGAAGAGATTGCAAAACAGGGCGGCGGTATTTTTTCAACTGTCAAAGATACAAGAAAAGAATCAATGGATAATCTTTATAATCAAGCTTTAAAAAGAGTGAACTGTCTGTTTAATCAGGGAGTTACAACTATTGAAATAAAATCAGGATACGGGCTTGATCTTGAAACTGAACTAAAAATGCTTGAAGTTATTAAAAAGCTTGATGATAATCATCCTGCAACAATCAAGGCAACATTTTTAGGCGCCCATGCGCTGCCCCATGAGTATAAAGGTAAATCAAATCAATATATCGATTTTATTGTCGACCAGGTTTTACCGGAAGTAAAAAAACAAGGGATTGCAA
>JAGLLQ010000383.1 GCA_023140455.1 Desulfobacteraceae bacterium
CTGTGAATAATATTTTCAAGTTCTCTAATATTCCCTGGAAATTTCTCAGAAGCAAGTCGTAAAAATGCCTCTTTTGTCATTCCTTTGACATTTCGCCTGTCAATTTTGCTGTATTTTTTAATGAAATAGGCACAAAGAGGATCAAAATCTTTATGGCGATCTCTTAAAGGCGGGATTGATAAAGGGATTGTATTGAGCCTGTAATATAAATCTTCACGAAATTCACCATCCTTGATCGATGTTGTAATATCTCTGTTTGTTGTTGCAATGATCCGAACATCAATATCAATAGGTTTGCTGCCACCAACACGATCAACTTGTTTTTCCTGAAGAACCCTAAGCAGTTTCGCCTGTAGATGTACTTGCATTTCAGATATTTCATCAAGCAGGAGAGTACCTTTATGTGCCAGTTCAAATTTACCAATCTTTGTTGATATTGCTCCTGTAAAAGCTCCTTTTTCATGGCCAAACAATTCACTTTCAAGCAAAGCTTCCGGAAGAGCTGCGCAATTAACCGCAACAAAAGACATTTGTTTTCTATCACTTTTTTCATGAATATATTTTGCAAACAATTCCTTTCCTGTTCCAGATTCTCCCTGTATCAAAATTGAGGCCGTACTGTCAGAAACTTTTTCAGCAAGTTTTAACAATTGGTGCATTGCTTTATCATTTGTAATGATTTCAACTTTATTTTTTTTTAACCCACCATATTTTACTTTTGGAGAAGATACACCCTCTTTTGAAATCGATTGCTTTAAATAGAACTCAATCTGTTCTTTTCTCACAGGTTCTATCAAATAATCAAGTGCGCCTTGTTTCATAAGCTCTACTGCGTCTTCCACAACAGGTTCTGATGATAGAAACAGAACTTTGCATTCAATATCAACATTATTAACCTGCTTTAAAAATTCAAAAGGGGAGAACTGGGGGGTTGAAATATCTGCAATAACAATATCCGGTTCAATTTTAGATATAAAAGATTCTGCTTCAGAACCATCCGGCAGAACATCAGCCATGAAACCTGAATTTTCTACAAGCTTTGTGTATTTGATTCTTTTTTTAGGGCTTTCATGTATGATCAGAGCTCTTTGACCAGGCATATATTAAACTCCAGAAACCTTATAAAGGTAGTGAATGTAATGAAGGTTATGATTTTTTTGCATTCTCTGCAAGTGCCAGTGTAGAAAGACGTTGTTCTGCAAGCCGTGCCCATACCGAATCATCTTGCTGTACTATATTTTTAAAGACTTTTTTTGCTTCTTTTAAAACATTTGCTTTTTGATAAGCATCTCCCATCATGAACTTCAGATTTGATGTCCCTTCATCAGACTCAGAAAATTTAATTGCCAAAGAAAAAGATTCCGCAGCTCTGACATAAACATGTTGTTTTAAATAAGCATTCCCCATTGATCTATAGATTGCTGAAAGACGCTTATAATGTTTATCAGAGGTAGAAGCTATATCTTCTATTGAATTTGCAAGGACATAAGTAACCTTGCTCCATTCCTTCTGCTTCTCATATAATTTTGATTTTTCTACAAGGATTTCACTTTTCTCAACAGGGTCCTTGCAAAATTTATATGCTCTTTCAAACATACCGCCAGACTCTTGATAAGCATTTTTCGAAAGATAAATCTGACCCATTCTTAGAAAAGCTTCGACTCTGTCCGGGTCTTTTGGGAAACGCTTTACAAATCCTTTGAACAGTTTTATTGCATCATCGTCTCTATCTGTTTCATGCATTGCCACACCCATCCCGAAAAGGAGCTCGGCAGGTCTTTGAGATCTTTTGTATAATTTGTATGAGTTTATAAGATGATTAAACGCCTGCTCATATAATTTTCCTTTTAAATATGAAAGCCCTACGTTTAAAGAAATTTCTTTGCTTGTCATTCTATCAAGACGAATAAAATTATCTTCATATTCTCTTAAAATCTGAGTGTAATTATCAACTTTAAGTGATTTTTTAAAAAGAGCCTCATATGCTTTCTGCATTAATCTTATAGCCTCATAACGCAGTCCCATGGGATTAGTAGAAAGCAGTTCTTCTATTTCGTTAATACATTCATTATATTCCTTATGCTCTTGATAAATCTCAGCAAGCCTCATCATGGCAACCCTTGCAAATACATTATTTGGGAAGCGTTTCTTAACCATGATATACAATTTTTCTCTTTCTTTACGCTCCTCAAGATACCTTGCAAGCCCAATTGAACTTCTTATAAAACCTTCTCCATCAGGAAACTTTTCTCTGACAAAGCTATACATGCTTTTTGCCTTTTCAATATTATTTTCCATGGCATAAGTATCAGCAATATTGCAAAAAATAATATCTTTCTCTTCAATCTCAGGAAAAAGATTTATCACCCTGGTAAAAGCATCTCTTGCATCGGCGCTTCTTCCAAGTTTCAGATTGGCATTACCCATACTTAATAAAAGGTCTGATGTTTTATATATTTTCTCTTTATTCTCTTTAATGATATATTTATAAATATTTAGCGCATCCAGGAAAAAATTTTTATCAAACAAGGTATTTCCATACCCTATTCCAGCTTCAGCAGTATATTTGTTATCAGGCATTTCTTCAAAAACCTTTTTAAAAGATCTTAAAGCCTTTTCGTTAAAGCCTCTTTCTTTATATATTTCAGCTAAAAAATAATACACTTCTGCAAGACCTGGATAGTCTTTATATTTATCTTTCACAATTGTTAAATATCCTTCTGCCACAGCAGAGTTATTTATTTTAAGATGAATTAGTCCTATGGTGGCAAACCCGAACGGTATCAATTTTGAGTCAGGATAAGTAACAAGGGCAGTATGAAAATAATGTTCAGCTTGAACCAGTTTTAATGGTTCTTTTTCTTTAACATATTTATAGTAGGCATATG
>JAGLLQ010000384.1 GCA_023140455.1 Desulfobacteraceae bacterium
GCTGTTTGATCAATGACCATGGTGCTTGCTTCGTATGCCATTATGGAACTGGTATACTGCCCCCAGAAAGCAAAAATAAAAGGCATTGCATTAAGGAACCATAGTGTCATATTGTTCTTTTGTGCCAGCACAATGTTCTCGAGAGAAATCGCACCATATTGAAAATAACTTGAAAGCAAAGTGGCAAGGACAAGGGCAACAACAGCAATAAGAACCCCATAGATTGCATACTTTGTTACCCGGGACTTCATTACTTTGACATTGGTTTTAAATGTCTGGCTTAATTTATCCATAAATAAATATTTTAAAATTAAAAAAATATCTCAACCATCCATTTAACAAGCCTTTAATAGCATGGATCGTTTTGAATATAACCAAATTGTCACATAGAAAAAAGGATGTCAATATTTTTTTTGATAAATCAGCATATAACTTGCCCATCTTACTCAGGCTTAAATCCTTCTTCGCTCATTTTCATATCAAAAGGGATAGAGGCGATTAGTTCCAGAGGAAGATAGATATCTTCTCTGTATTCTCTTAAATCTATTGTTTTAATATACTTCTTACATTTATTACAAAAATCTGCCCTGATGCCTTTTTCAGTTTCCATGGCAACATAGCCCAGGGTTTTGCTGTCATTGTTATGGCAAAATGGGCATGAGATTCTCTTTGTTTCCCATTCATGCCAGCAAAAACCGCAAACAAGGGATCGTGAACCATTTTCTTTGGAAAGAAGTGAAAGAGCAGGAGTGCTTCCACAAACAGGGCAGCAACCTTGTTCTGTTTGAGCTGTCTCTTTTAAATCATAAGAAATTATTTTAGAGCTTTTAACAATAGAGGGTTTTAATGAATTATATAAAATGAAATCAAAAACCTGAGGATTAAATTCTTTGTTATTACTAATAGATTGAGGCAGAGACAAATCACCTTCAAGATAGCTTTTTACTATTGATTTAAAAGGGAAATTACTATCACGCAAGGAATCTTTAATAATTTTTGCTGTAACATCCGCATTTATTTCATAGCCGAGGCACAGGTCACAAATTTTTTCAAAAAGTATTTCTGCATTATTAAAATCAATGAAAAAATCAGTTCTTTTAATAAGCGGAAAATCACTTTGATTCTTTAATGAGGAATAATCTTTGGTAATATCAGGATCCAATTCATGTTGCAGGGAAAATACTTTTTCATAAAATCTTACTACCTCTTTAATAAAAGGTTTCTCTTTTTCAAGAAAATTGGCAGCTTTTTTAATTTGTTTTAAAACAGAATCATTTTCTTTGGTAATTTTAAGTCCTGGCATGTTGACTCCTGTTAATTATAGATATCAAATCAGAAAGGGTAGAGCAAATCCTACCCTTTCTGATAATAATAACTCACTGAATACTAAACTACACTAACTCTTTTGCAGCTGCAATAAAAGGCTTAAACATTTTTTGCAAAGCCTCCTGACGCGTTAAATAAGGTGGTATTATACCTTTATTTGTGGCAGAAGCAATAGCATTTTCCGCATAAAGTGCCGGATCATATGCAGTCAGATATATAGTTTGAACCAGATCAGCATCAAGCAAGTTTGCTTTAGGAAATTTTTGTTTGACCTGCCCCAGTCTCTTTTTTGCCATGGAGAGCATATCTCCTGTCTCTCCAAAGTGCATGGCACCTGCAGGACAGGTTTTTACACAGGCTGGTTCCTGTCCATTCTGCACTCTGTCAAGGCACATGTCACATTTAGCAAGAGTCCCGTCTTTTGCCTTTCTTGGGATATCATAGGGACACGAATCAATGATCTCTTCTGCATCAAGATTCTTTGTGTTAGCTGTAAAAATCACGGCACCTGTTGCTGGATCTTTAAAAATAGCTTCAGGATCAGTTGCAACATCACGACATGGAGGTTCAATACAATGCCTGCATTGATCCGGGAAAAACAGCCAGTTAAGCTTACCGTCAATAACTTTTTCATTAAACCTGACAAGCTTATATGTCTCAAAAGACAAATCAGCAGGGTTTTGATAAGACCCACTATTAGATGTTTTTTCTGCAGGAAGATCGTGCCACTGCTTACAGGCCACCTGACATCCCCTGCATGCTGTGCATAATGTAGTATCTATGAAAAATGACTTACTCATTGTTATTTTCCTCCTTTTTTACATTTTTCTTACATTAACCAGAAATGCTTTGGTTTCAGGGATCCTGGTATTAGGATCTCCTGCCGATGGTGTTAAAAGATTAGCACTGTCTTCTCTTACTGATGAATCATTCGTGCTGTCAGGCCATCTCCATCCATAATGCCATGGGACACCAACCTGATGCACTGTTTTTCCATTAATCTTAAATGGTTTAAACCGTTTTGTTACAATAGCTGTACATTCAAGGTCAGAACGAATTGATTCAACCATAACACGCTCGCCATTCTTTATTCCCTTATCTTTTGCAAGTTCTTCACTCATCTCAACAAAAACCTGGGGCTGCATTTCCATTAACCATTCCTGGGGACGAGTCATCAAGCCTGTCTGCCAATGCTCAGACACACGATATGTTGTACAGACAATTTTAAATTTTGAATTTGCTTTTGCATATTTATCACTGTCTGTTGAATATGTTACTGCAACAGGATTCTGAAGCTGCTTTGGATAAAGCAAATTCTTTGCAACAGGAGTTTCAATTGGTTCATAATGCGCAGGGAATGGTCCATCAGCTTTACCAGGACCAAATATCTGGGCATGGCCATGTTTTCTCATGATAAATGCAAGTTTTGCATCTTTCCTTCTTGAGCCATCTGGATTTTCAAGAGGATACCATCCACCGTCAGGCACATCTCCCAGCCATTTTTTGGAGACATATTTGCCATCTTTTGTATCGCCCTGAAATTTAATAACCCAGTCTTTTTTATCCCATGGTCTGCCTTGGGGATCCACAGAAGCACGGTTGTAAATAATTCTTCTGTTCACAGGCCAGCACCATGAAAATTCAGGATAGAGTCCTATATTATTTTCAGCATCTTTCTTACTTCTTCTTGCTGACATATTCCCTTTTTCAGTATAAGAATTGCAATACAGCCAGTTAGCAGAAGATGTTGATCCGTCATCCTGAAGCCATGCAAAGCTTGGCACCAGAG
>JAGLLQ010000385.1 GCA_023140455.1 Desulfobacteraceae bacterium
TATCATAAAACCATGGATGCCTACTGGAAATGTAAAAAAATATTTTTTACAAAAATTCTAAATAATGAAAACTCTAAAGGCATGCCAACAGCTATTATTAATATTGATAATGAAAAAGGCAGAAGCCTAGTTAAGGTACTCAGCAAAAAAGACATCAATGTCCTTAAGGTTGGTATTGGTAATGCTGCTGATTTGTCATGCAAAGAGATCACAGATGATATCTCAGGCCTTAGAGCAAAAATTTCTTCAGGTGACAACAATATAGGTTTCCACTCTTTACTGGCAGGTGGCTTTAATATAGAGAATATTCTCTGCGCATCAGGTGCTGCACACTCTCTCGGTATATCTTTAGAAAAAATACAAAAAGGTATTGAGGATTGCAAGAATATCCCGGGCAGGCTTGAAAGAATAGAGAATAATATTAACAGGTTCATATTTGTTGATTATGCCCATACTCCTGATGCACTTGAATCAATATTAAAAACATTAAAAGCCCGTGCAAAATCTAAAGTCATCACGGTTTTTGGATGCGGTGGAGACAGGGATCCGTTAAAACGGGCAATAATGGGAGAAGTAGCTACTTATTATAGTGATATAATAATTGTAACCTCAGATAATCCAAGGTCTGAAGACCCTGAAAAAATTATCAAAGATATTCTTATAGGTATTAATATTGAAAACAGTACAAAAGAATTAATTGTTGAGACAGACAGAAAAAAAGCTCTTCAAATTGCTGTAGACCGATCAAAGCCTGAAGATATAATCATTGCTGCCGGAAAAGGACATGAAACTTACCAGATTCTCAAAACCGGTAAAATTGATTTTGATGACAGGATAATACTAAAGGAGGCTGTTTAAATGATGATGCCAGTTCCTTTTAGCATATCTGACATTGAAAATGCCCTTTCAGTAAAAGTGCACACGAAAGCAGATGATGAAAATCATCAGTTTTCAGGGATCTGCACTGATTCAAGAGACATCCTGAAAAATGATCTTTTTGTAGCACTCAAAGGAGAAAACTTTGACGGGGCAAACTTTGTTGCTGATTTATTTTATAATGGTATTAAAGGCTTTGTTGTTCATAATGGTTTTTTTGCACAGCTGCCAGAGAACCTCCAAAATGATTTTAAATCTCAAAATAATAAAATTTCTCTGTTTGAAACAGAAAACACCTTAACTGCCTTAGGCTCTCTTGCAAAATTTCAACGATTGCGTTGTAAAGCAAAGATCATTGCGATCACAGGCTCAAGTGGAAAAACAACCACAAGAGAATTAATCGGAGAGATCTTAAAAAATTCATTTAACACATTAACAACCAAAGGTAATTTTAACAATGAGATAGGTCTTCCTTTGACCCTGTTAAGACTTTCTCATCAGCACGAATGTGCAGTCGTTGAAATGGGCATGAATCACCCCGGCGAAATATCACGGCTTGCAAATATCGCCTTACCTGATATCGGCATTATCACAAACACATCTGTAGCACACCTTGAAGGACTTGGAAGTGTAGACAATATCGCTCTTGCTAAGTCTGAGATGTTTCAGCATATGAACAATAACAGCATAGTGATTCTAAATATTGACGACCCAAGATTTGAAATCATGGAATCTAAAGCTAAAGAAAATCCTGAAATAGATGAAATACTATGTTTTGGCACAGAGGAAAATGCAGACATTCAGGCTGATAAAATTTCCCTGAATCAAGGTATGACAAAATTTTCAATCCTGCAAAAAGATCACAAAAATATTGATATAAGTCTTAACAGCCCTGCACCATTTATGGTTAAAAACGCGCTTGCAGCCGCAGCAGCCTCTCTTAAAGCTGGTGCAAACAACGATGCCATCAAAAAAGGATTAAAAACTTTCACACCAGTTAAAGGAAGAATGAATTTCATAAAACTTTCAAACAAGCTCACTTTAATTGATGATACTTATAACGCTAACCCTGATTCTGTAAAACAGGCTTTAATTACCCTCTCTCTTGTTGCAGGAAAGAATAACAGCATTGCAGTCTTAGGTGACATGCTGGAACTTGGAGATGATGCTGCGGGTCTGCATGAAGAGACAGGAAAGCTTATATCTGAAAACCAAATTACAAAATTATACACCTATGGAGAACTTTCTGCTCATACAATTAAAGGGGCTGTAAAGGCCGGATTTCCAAAAGAAAATGCCATGAATGGAACAAGGGAAGAAATCGCAGAAAAAGTCATGAAAGACGTTGCTTCTGCTGATTCATCATTGGTTCTTGTAAAAGGTTCAAGAGGTATGGAAATGGAAACAGTGATTGATAAAATACAAAAAATTAAAAATAACAATAAAGAAACGGAAAAAAGCATATGATATATCATTTATTATATCCATTACACACACAGATATCAGCTTTTAACATATTCCGGTATATCACCTTCAGAACCATATATGGCGGGCTTACAGCTTTTTTAATCTGCTTTATTTTTGGTCCTTTTGTTATTAGAAAACTTTCTGAAATGCAGATAGGCCAATATATCCAGGAAGATGGCCCTGCAACACATCATACAAAAAAAGGGACTCCCACAATGGGAGGTATTCTTATACTCTTTTCACTGCTTGTTTCTACCATTATCTGGGGCAACTTCTCAAATCACTATACCGGAATAATTCTTTTGTCTCTGCTTCTTTTTGGCCTTATTGGAATTGTGGATGACTATCTTATGCAAATAAAGAAAAGAAACAAGGGATTCAGCGCAAAAATAAAATTCTCGCTTCAGGTTATCTCAGGCCTTATAGTTGGCTGGTTGATTTATCATTGTCCTGATTTCACTACAGAACTTACAATCCCATTTTTAAAAACCGTATCTCCTGATTTAGGACTTCTTTATATACCATTTGCAGCACTTGTGATTGTTGGGACTTCAAATGCTGTAAACCTCACTGACGGGCTTGATGGACTTGCCATAGGCCCGATTATTATTACTGGTGTTACCTATATGATTTTTGCATATGTGACAGGTCATTCAAAAATGGCTGAGTACCTGCATCTCAATCATATTGCATCCTGCGGTGAAGTTACAATTCTTTGCGGAATTCTGGCCGGCGCCGGACTTGGTTTTCTATGGTTTAATGCACATCCGGCACAAATTTTTATGGGTGATTCCGGCTCAATTCCGCTGGGAGCAATAATCGGTACCATTGCCGTAATAACAAAACAGGAAATCCTGCTGATTCTGGTTGGAGGAATTTTTGTAATAGAGGCTTTGTCAGTGATTATTCAGGTTGGTTATTTTAAAATATCCCATGGTAAACGAGTCTTTAAAATGGCACCTCTTCATCATCATTTTGAATTAAAAGGATGGGCAGAATCAAAGGTGATTGTAAGATTCTGGATAATTTCAATAACATTTGCACTGCTTTCACTCAGTACGTTGAAGATAAGGTAATAGCACATGAGTAAAGAAAAAATATATACACTTATTGTTGGTATGGGAAAAACCGGCAAAGCTATTGCAAATTTTTTAAATGCAAAAGGTGAAAATATTGTAATTACCGACATGGACAGCTCAAAAAAGACAGAAGCTAAGTTTTATAAGGCTCAAGGGATAAAAACTGAAATCGGGTTCCACAATTCTGCAACTTTTCAAAATGCCGATCTTATAATTGTGAGCCCCGGAGTTCCTCTGACCATTCCGGAGCTTGAAAAAGCACGTAAAAATAAAATTTCAATTATTGGGGAACTTGATACAATCTCTGAACTGATTGATATACCAATAGTTGCTATTACCGGAACAAATGGAAAAACAACTGTCACAACACTTATAGGAGAAATGCTTAAAGAATCTGGTCTCAACGTATTTGTTTGCGGCAATATCGGAACCCCTGTTGTTGATTATTTATCCGAGAATAAAAAGGCAGATATTATTGTTGCAGAAATTTCAAGTTTTCAACTTGACACCTCAAATAATTTCAAACCTGATGTTGCTGTACTCTTAAACATAGCTGAAGATCATCTTGACAGATATGAAGATTTTAACGATTACGCCTTATCAAAATGGTCCATATTTAAAAACCAGACTATAAATCAGACAGCTGTTATTAATGCAAAAATTGCCGGTGCTGACAAAGAAACATCAAAAATAGAGTCGCAAATCGCATATTATAATACAGAACCAGATAATAATGACGATTTACATATTGCAGACTCCTATATCAGCTTAAGCAAAACCAGGCTTAAAGGAGCACATAATAAAGAAAACATTGCAGCAGCTGCACTTGCGACCTTAGCTGCAAAAGGGAACATGGATGGTGTGGTAAAAGGATTAAATGATTTTATCCCCCTCCCCCACAGGATAGAGTTTGTAAAATCAGTTAACTCAATTAATTTTTATAATGATTCAAAAGGTACAAACCCTGATGCAGTAAAAAGAGCTGTAGAATGCTTTGATCAGAATATTCTTCTTATTATGGGCGGTCAAGAAAAAGGTACAGACTTTAATTGTCTTAAAACAACTTTAAAAACAAAAATTAAAAAACTTATTGTCATGGGAGAAGCAAAAGATAAGATTGCAAACACTTTTTCTGATGTTTGTGACGTTCTCCATGCTGATTCCATGGAAACTTCAGTGAAGCTTGCTTACCAGAATTCTGATCCCGGAGATATAGTTCTATTATCTCCAGGCTGTGCAAGCTTTGACATGTATGAAAGCTATTCACAAAGAGGCTTTGATTTTATTGAACTAGTAAAAAGGCTTAATACTTAATAAAATGGCAGAACTTAATAAAACAATGGTAAAATCCATACACCCGATTTTTTCAGAAAAAGCAATATTCTTTTCTGTGCTTTTGCTTGCCGGGCTTGGTATTATCATGGTTTACAGTGCTAGTTCCGGCATAAGTATGCAAAAATTTAATAACAATTTCTATTACTTGCAGAAACAAGCTCTTTTCTGTTTAATAAGCTTTGGGGTGCTTTTCTTTGCAGCCTCTTTCCCATACAAATTTTTAAGACCTCTTTCTTATATAATCTTTTTTACGGCAATTGGCCTTCTTATTGCTGTATTGATACCCTCAATCAATATTGAAGCAGGAGGCGCTACCAGATGGATCAATCTTGGATCCATAACTTTTCAACCTGCTGAATTTGCAAAACTTGCATTAATTATTTTCTTAAGTTATTCGCTTTCAAAAAAACAGGAACTGATTACTAACTATACTGTAGGGTTTTTCCCTCATCTTATTGTTTTTGGCCTTTTTTCTATACTTATCATTATACAGCCGGATTTTGGCTCAGTTATTATCTTAGGACTTATAACATGGGGAATGATGTTTATAGC
>JAGLLQ010000386.1 GCA_023140455.1 Desulfobacteraceae bacterium
CAAATGATGTTGAATGGATTTAAAGAGTTTTTTTTTACTTCTTGACTCAAATCAATTATTTTATCTGATTTATAAAGTATAATAATTCCAATAAACTTAAATAAACCAAAATATACTATAGGAGGAACGTATGACAAAAAAACAAGAATTAATTAAAAATATTCCATTCTCAGAACCTGTTGATTTAAAAGGTATGGTAGATTATGAAGAGGGCAGGGTTGTCAGCAGAACACTGGCAAGTAAATCAGCTGTCAATATTACATTGTTTGCCTTTGACAAGGAAGAGGGCGTCAGTGCTCACACATCGCCGGGAGATGCCATGGTACAGGTTTTGGATGGCGAAGCCCTGATTGATATTGCTGGCACAAAGATTTCTGCAACTACAGGACAAGTTGTTGTTATGCCTGCAAATATCTCCCATTCTGTTACAGCTGTGACTCAGTTTAAAATGCTTTTGACTGTTGTAAAACAACCTGTTGGTATTCAGGGGTTATAGAAATTATTGTTGGATCAACTTCCCTGTTAAATATGTAGAAAGGGTTCCCAGATCTTTAAGCCCAAGATAGTTAATAGCATTATCATGGAATAAAAACACTGCACTGGCTGGCATCATATCATCCTGGTCGTTAAAATTAAGGATTATGGGAATTTTACTTAATGCCTTAAATCTGACACTCAGGTCAAAAGAGGCATTGTCTATTATTCTACCATTCAGTGTAATGCATTGTTTTTTTAAACTCTTTAGTTGTCCTGAAAATGTTGTTTCAATTATTCTGTTAGTATTGGCTGTGAATCGAGAGAATAAAGGCCCAGAATCTGGAAATTCTCTTAAAGTTACGAGTTTATTGGAACTTTCTAATATTGAGTCAGGACAGTTAAGCAGATATTGATAGAAAACATTTTTAACTGCATCTGTTAATGGTCTGCCATCAACATCATAGAATTCATTTTGAGAAAACCTGATTTGTTTGTTAAAAAAATCAAAAAGAAGAGATTCATTATTTTGCCAGGTGTTTTGCCGGACACCAAGAATTTTTGCAGTTTTGCTTAAATTAATATTATTTATTTCAAACAAATCATGGTCTGACTTTTGACCATGGTTAATTTTGGGATCCGGCATCATTGAGTTTTGCATAATAGTAATTTACATCTCCTGCCTATAATACTAAATAATTAATTTTCTTATTATAGTAGATGTAATAGACAAAGCAATTGATCTATATCAATTTAAAACTATAATGGAAAACATTCAGCATGGTTTAGTTAATGAGAATGAGCGTGTTTTGGCTGATGTTTTAATTGTACCAATACATTGTAAACTAATAGGAAGGTCAGGACTAAAGCTGCAGCAAGTCGGATATTATAAGGGATCATTTCTGATGCCTGACCAACAATAGCGCTTGCCTGAATATTTAAAAAAGCATATACCCAATCAATAAAGAACCCAAAAGCAAGAGAACATACAACGATCATAGAAAGATATATGGCAAGAGCTCTTGTATTAAATATATTCTTTACAATATTAATAGTTGCAGCATTAGTTGCAGGACCAGCAATTAGAAAAACCAGTGCTGCGCCGGGGTTTAACCCTTTTAGTATCAGTGCTGCTGCAATTGGAGTAGAAGATGTTGCACAAACATACATTGGAATTCCTGCTAAAAGCATTATAAGCATAGATAAGAACTGGTGTTCATTCGCCAGAGTTGTAATATCCTCCGGGAAAAAGAAAGTGATTACTCCCGCAATAAGAATACCAATGATAAAAGGTTTGGCAATATCAGATAAGAGTTCACCATAAGCATATTTAAGGCCACCAATAAGCCTTGAAGATAATTTTTCATTATTCACAGGTGCAACTGCACATTTGTCATTGCAGCCTCAGCCTTTGGTCTCATTTATAAGGTTGTTATCTACTGCTTTGTTGTCAATTCCCCAAAAATTTTGAACAATCCCGGTTGATACTGCTGTAACAAATCCCGCAACAGGACGAATCACTGTCATGATCGGATCAAGCATAGCATAAGATATAGATATGGAATCAACACCTGATTCCGGAGTTGCAATCATGAAAGAGAGCGCAGCTCCACTGTTTGCCCCTTGTTTTTTTAAGCCGGCGGCAACCGGCACTACACCACAGGAACATAAAGGGATAGGGATTCCAAAGAGCGCTGATAGAATTACGGGTCTGATTTTGCCGGTCCCAAGGTATTTTTTTATTTTGTCTGCCTTAAAGAAAACATACAGGATTCCTGCTACAAAAAAACCAAACAGCATATAGATTGCTACATCCAGGTAGATGTTCCAGGATTCAATTAAAATTTCATACATTGTTGCCATGTTAGATTTATCCTTATTATACTTTTGTTTGTAACTTTAATGCCTTACATGCTCAAGACTCATATTAATCAATGAGATGACATGATCATCATCAAGAGAATAGTAAATAGCTTTGCCTTCTCTTCTGTTTTTTACAATTTTCAATGTCCGTAAAATACGAAGCTGATGCGATATGGCAGAATCTGTCTGATTACAGATAACAGCAATGTCACAGACACAATGTTCTCTGTTAATAAGTGCCAGAACAATTTTCAGCCTTGATGGGTCACTTAAAGCTTTAAAAATTTCTGCCATCTGCCGGGTTTCTTCCTGGCCTGGAATATCCTTGACTGTTTTTTCAACCTTTTCTTTGTTAATACATTTTTCTTCACATATATCCATGTAACACCTCTTCATATGAACAGTTATTCATATGTTAATAATTTAAAGTATAAATGTCAATACAAAACTTTAAATTAATTATAGGTCTTTAATTTCAAGTTCTTTGGTTGTATGATTAATGCTGTATTTGTTAAATTGAAAATAAAAAAATAATTTAAAATATTATGAAAGATAGAATAATTGTTATATGCGGACCAACTGGGATCGGGAAAACCGGCTTTGCCATAAAGCTTGCCAAATTATTTGATGGAGAAATCGTCGGGGCTGATTCCATGCAGGTTTATAAAAAAATGAATATCGGTACTGCAACACCTGATGCGGATGAGCAGGCAATGGCAGTACATCATTTAATTGATATAGTAGAGCCTGATGAAGGTTTTGATGCTGGAAAGTATATTAAAATTGCTGACAAAGCAATTTCAGACATTGTTTCAAGAAACAAGCTGCCAATCGTGGCAGGTGGGACCGGACTCTATATAAGAGCCCTCCTTTATGGTCTTTTTAAATCCAGGGAATCTGACCCTGATATTATATTAAAGCTTACTAAAGAGTTGGATGAAATTGGAAATGATTCTCTATATGAAAAACTAAAACAGATTGACCCTGCTATTGCAGAAAAACTGCACCCTAATGATTCATTCAGGGTGATAAATGCTCTTGAAGTCTATGAGAGTACTGGCACAATAAAATCAGAGCAGCTTAAAAAACATGAATTCAAAAATGATAGATATTCCTGTTTAAAAATTGGCCTTAATATGGATAGAGAAAAACTTTATGATCGTATCAATCAACGAGTTGACATAATGATGGATCAGGGATTTTTAAATGAAGTTAAAGAACTTATTGGGATGGGCTATACAAATAAGTTGAAATCTATGCAATCTATTGGTTATAAGCATATTTGCGATTATTTTGATAATATTACAGATTATGAGGAAACTTTGCGTCTTTTGAAACGTGATACCAGAAGATTTGCTAAAAGACAGTTTACCTGGTTTAGGAAAGAAAAAGATCTCATCTGGCTCAGACCCGATGAAATTGACAAAGCATCTCAATTGACAGTTGATTTTTTAAAGTGATATCTTTGACATATTCTAATATTTTATATATTCTAGCAAAATAATACTTAACTAATTGTTTAACTTAATTTAACTTAGAAAAAGACTTTAAATATTATGAAGAGCAAAGTTTTTCAAAAAAATAGTTTATTTATCCTTTTTATTACAATCCTTTTTCTTTTTATATTTGCATCCTGTGCAACAAAAAAGATTGAGAAACCTTCCGGCGAAGAAAAGCCAATTGAAATACCAATTACTGAAAAAGATATTCTTGAACAAGAAGACATTGACTGGTCTGATCAGGAAAAACATGCAGTTCTTTATAAAATATTAATGCAGGAAGCTGAAAAATATTTATCTCTTGGAGAAGTCAAGAAAACTTTTGCAATTTACGATAGAGCTTTGACAATAGTTGCATTTTCTCAGAGACCTATGCTTATTGATAAGATTAATGAACTTTTTTCTAACGTTGATATTTTCGTGCTTGAAGAATTATATGCGCTTGATAAACTTTCTCAACTTGAACCTTTTCTTATTTATGAGATCGGGTTGAATTATTTAGTGGAAAGTGAATTTAATAAAGCAAAGCAGATTCTTTCATCCTATGAAAAGAAATATCCATATCATGAGCATTATGTTGCAATATGTGATTTATTAAGATTTGCAAAAGAGAATATGTTTAATAAAGATTTAGTTGGTTGTGCCCTCCCTCTTTCTGGAAAATATAGTGAATTTGGTCAACGAGCTTTAAGTGGAATTGAGCTTGCCTTAAAAGATTTCCAGGAAAAATATAATAAGAAAATACTGATTTTAATTAAAGATACCGGCGGAGATAAAAAAAGAGCTGCTGTAGTTACTCAGGAACTTTGTGAAAAAAGAGTTTCATCAATTATAGGCCCAATGGTAACAGCTGTATCTGCAGGAGGAGTCGCTGAAATAAATGAGACACCAATGATTGCAATGACCCAGAAAAAATTGAACCTTTTAGAAGAAAAATATCTTTTTTCAAATTTTTTAACCCCCGAACTTCAAACAAAGGCACTAGTATCTTATGCTTTTGCTGATCTTAATGTTAAAAAATTTGCAATTTTATATCCAAAAGATAGGTATGGGGAAAAATATATGAATCTTTTTTGGGATATGGTTGATGAAGTCGGAGGAGAGATAAGAGCAGTTGAGGCATACAATCCTGATGATACAGATTTTGGTGAGCCCTTAAAGAAAATTTCCGGGGAGTATTATATTGGTAAGGATGATTTAGAAAAAGATGATGTAAAAAATGATGATGATGCAAAAGATGATAATGAAGAGGGAAAAACTGAAGAAGAAATAGAAATGATAGAACAAGAGGAAGAAAAAGATTTTAAAGCAATATTTATTCCTGATACTTCCACCAATGTTGCTCAAATTCTTCCACAGCTTGTATATCACGATATAAAAGATGTCTATCTGCTTGGTACTAAATTATGGCATAGAGATAACCTTATAGAGGATGCAGCCGGATACAATAAAAATGCTGTAATAATGGAAGGATATTTTTCTGAAAGTGAACATGAACATGTGAAAAAGTTTGCAAAAGATTTTACTGATTTGCATGGTAATGCCCCGGGCTTTATTGAGGCAATAGCATATGATACAGCTTCAATACTATTTGAAATACTTGGTAATGGCGAAGTAAACACAAAAGAAGAGTTAAGAAATCAAATTGCAAGTAATAAAGTGTTTGATGGCGTTACCGGGAAAACCTTTTTTGATGAAAAAGGAGACCTTCACAAAGATCTATACTATTTAACCATTCAAAACAGAAAATTTGTCGAAATTAAACGTTAGAAAAAGTCTTCCTGACCAGTTGCTTCAAGAACTGACTGCCATAACCTTCCCTGGGGGTCTATACTTTTTCTTTTTCCTGCTGATGCATCCATTGGTATATGAACATAATGATTATTCCAAAAACTAATCAGAAGTTTAGTTTTTCCAGCCATGCCAGCATGAACAGCATCTCTGCCAAGAAGACCGCAAAACACACTGTCATTTGCATTGGCAGGAAGACTTCTGATAATATAGCTTGGGTCAATATATTTTAATGAGATGGGAATATCTTTTGCCTTAAACCATTGTGAAATTTTATCTTTGAGGAAAAGTCCAATATCCCGGAGCACAACATTACCGGAAGGATCAAATTCTTTTTCCTGATCATCAAATA
>JAGLLQ010000387.1 GCA_023140455.1 Desulfobacteraceae bacterium
GGAATTTAGAAATATTTGTAACACTCGAGCTAGTTACCCAGGAACGCTTGATACGCCCAAAATGAGATCTGTTTTAGCGGAACTTGAATTAGCACTCCGTAAAGAAGTAAAAACTGAAGACCCCTTTGGTGGGAGTCTGAACCAATTGGACATTGACCACATCACCCCTAAATCATGGTTTAGCCATTGGCCACTCCAAGATGGTAGCAATGTCAACCACCAAGAATTTTATATGATGGAAAGAAAAGTATTATTAGAAGAACCTTTAGATGAACGAGAAAAATTAATGATTGAGCGACACAGTTTGATTCACACTTTAGGCAATCTAACTTTATTAAATCTTAGCGTTAACAGGTCTGCACAAAACAAATCATTTGCTCAAAAGAAAGAATTACTTTTACAAAACACCAATCTTCGTCTTAACATCTCTTTACTTGGCCTTACCACATGGGATGAATCTGAAATCAAAAAAAGAGGTAACCTTTTATCAGAAATAGCGATCAAAATATGGCCAGGAATAAAAGCCGAATCAAGCGTTGAGGCTGATCAGGACTACTGAACGGACCATAAAAGTATCGACTTTAATAAAAATTTTAATCATGCTGAGTTTGTCTGTATTAAGCCCTCGACAGCTCAACTTAACGTTATTTTTTATATATAAACAGAAATATGGAAATTGATCCGACTCAAGTATTATTATCCATGTGCTGAGTATTCAAAGCCCCGAATCCTTCAAGATACCAATAGTAATCGGAACAGAAATTCTGAAAAATATTGGTTCTGATCAATGCAAGTATTCATGACATTCTTGTTAGGCAAATAATTTTTACTGTTTTTAATATTCTGTGTTCTTTTAACGTCTACAATCACAAGACCAGCCAGCGCCCTGACCGGCAGTAGATAGCTGAGACAACCACCCAAACTATAACAGCGGGCAATTAGGCCAAAACTGGCTATGGCTGGCACACGACGGTCATGGAGGCAGCGTATTCGTTACGGCTTCCTCACGGCGAAACACCACAAGCGTCGAAAAACTTTCCAGGGTCTGACGGGTATATATTATAGTTCTTGCAAACATAGAAGCCAATGAGGTTAAATTTTAAAAGAACAGTTCGACTGTCATGATATACCTGAACAGAAATGAGATATTCTGGAGTTCATAATATCACCATGCGGTGACATATACCAAGTCATTTTTTATATCAGGTTTGATAAATCAGTTGACAAATACATATGAATCATACACATATACACACGCAAACTACTCTTTGATGAGAAGTTATCTGCCATAAGCAGACTTGGTTTTCACCTTAGGTTACCCACAACAAAAGTTGAAAGTTCCTCCTTTTTAATTTTTAAAGGAGCTTTAATATAGAAAAAAAGAGACAATTGAAAAAAATAATTTTATTCCTAAAAACGCTTTTCAGCGAGAAGGAAAAGATAAAACCGCCTTCATCCTTAAAGCCTGTCCCTTCGATACCGCAATCCAAATCCCAAACACCAAAAAAGAAAAAATGGTCTATTAATGATTTTACTGTGGAACCCCAAAAAGGGGAAATAAGATTTCATGACTTTGACCTGCCCTATAGTGTCATGCACGCGGTTGCTGATTTAAAATTTAAATATTGCACACCTATTCAGGCAAAACTTTTGATTCATACACTGGAAGGTAAGGATGCTACAGCCAAAGCCCAGACAGGCACAGGGAAAAGTGCAAGTTTTATTATTACCATTATTACAAGATTTCTTAAAAAACCATTTAAAAATAAAAACGGGGCGCCAAGAGCATTAATTCTTGCTCCAACAAGAGAGCTTGTTCACCAGATTGAAAAGGATTTTAAAGACCTTGCAAGATATACCAATTTAAGAATCATAGCCATCTTTGGCGGAACTGGTTATAAAAAACAGCAGGATTTACTCAAAGCTAAACCTGTTGATGTTATTGTTGCAACCCCGGGCCGTTTCATAGATTTTATGAATAAAAATATGATCAATCCATCCAAGGTGGAAATTGTTGTTCTTGATGAAGCTGATCGCATGCTGGACATGGGTTTTATCCCGGATGTCCGAAGAATTATATTAAGAACTCCCAATAAAAACAGTCGCCAGACTCTATTTTTCTCTGCAACTTTAACTGATGATGTATTAAGACTTGCCAACAGCTGGACTACCAGTAGTAAAGTTCAAATAGAGATAGAGCCAGAACATGCAGCAGCAGATACCATCAATCAGATTATCTATATTTCAACAGAGGAGGACAAGTTCAAACATGTTTATAATCTTATAAATGATGAAAAGCTAAAACGGGTTCTTTTATTTGTGAACAGAAAAGATACTGCAAGAACCCTGTCCACAAAGTTTGAAAGATATGGACAAAAATGCAGCGTACTTTCCGGGGATATTCCCCAGGACAGACGTTTTAAGGTTTTGAACAGTTTTAAAAACGGCAGAATCAATCTCCTTGTTGCAACAGATGTGGCAGCCCGGGGGCTGCATATTAAAAACATCAGCCATGTTATCAACTATGATCTTCCCCA
>JAGLLQ010000388.1 GCA_023140455.1 Desulfobacteraceae bacterium
GCTGAAAAACTTCCCACAATGGGTTTGTGTCAGGTGCCTGAAGGACGAAGAATATTTCCAAGACTTTCAGTAATGGAAAACTTAAGACTTGGTGCTTTTTACAGAAAAGACACTGATCAGATTCATAAAGATATGGAGCATGCTTATTCTTTGTTTCCTATTCTGGGGGAGCGAAAAAAACAGCATGGGGGAACTCTGTCAGGCGGAGAACAGCAAATGCTCGCAATTGCAAGGGCATTGATGACAAAACCGAAACTTCTTCTTTTAGATGAACCTTCTTTGGGTCTTGCACCGATTATAGTTCAGCAGATTTTTGATATTATTGCCAAAATCAACAAAGAAGATAATGTAACTATCCTTCTTGTGGAACAGAATGCTAACCTGGCGTTGCAGGCAGCAAACCGGGGATATGTTATTGAAACAGGTGAAATTACCATGGAAGATAAGGCAGATATACTGATTAAAAACCCAAAAATCAGAGAGGCTTATCTTGGAGAATAATTTTTTAAACAAAAAATTTAAGTAACAATTAAGTAACAAGTTAATTGTTTACTGATTTCAGCCGGACCTGTGTGATGTTTTTGACAGGCCCGGCTTTTTTTTGTGGTCATTGCATGAGATTTGTTTATAATCTAATGACTTCAAACTCCTGATCACAGTGTTCCAGAAATTTCACCAGATCTTTAGAATTGATAGTTGTTGTTGCAGTATTTTCCAGAGGATGGAAATTGAGAAGTTCATTTTCCATCATTTCTTCATCCAGAATTACTTTTACATCATGGGTTTCATCGTTGACAATAGCAAAGGGAGTCACTGCCCCGGGAATAACACCGAGGACCTGAGCCAAAAGATCCGGTTTGCCAAAGGATGGGCTCTTAGCACCAATTTTTTTTGCTACTTCTTTAATCACAATGGGTTTGTCAGAAAGGGTGACTACTAGAAATAATTTTTTCTTTTTATCTTTAAAAAATAAGTTTTTACTATGAACACCATCAATCCCTTCATGTTGCAGATCAGCTTCTTCTACCGTAAACACGGCAGGGTGTTCATGATTTGTGTATTCAATGCCGATTTGAGTTAGTACATCGAGCAGTTCTTTTTGAGTTTTTAACATGATATGCTTTCCTTTTGTTGTAAATATTGTTTCTAATATTTGGGATCCCTTAATACTTTGGATCCCTTAATATTTGGGATCAAGGTTAAACAGGATATCATTTTCCAGATAAATCTGTTCAAGCTGCTTCTGGTATTGAACCAGGTCCTCTCCTTTTCTATTGGCCAGTTCCTGGACAATAAACTGGATTACGGCTAACATACCTGACACATTGCCGATGAACGGGATGGATCTTGCCGGAACTACAAGGGACAAGTCTGCAAATTGTATTACCGGGCATATGCTGCTGTCGGTCATGGTTAACAAGGTGTGGCCGCTGCGGCGGACCATTTTGCTCAGTTTGATCAGCTCATTGGGGTATCGACTGGTGGCAGCCAGAATTACCAGACTGTTAGAGCTGGCATTTGTGAGTCTGTCAATGGTTGTACTGTCACTGCCTTTAAGAATGTGAACTCCTTTTCTGATTTTGGTTAGAGACCACCCAAGATAGTAAGCAAACGTATAAGAAAGCCTTGATCCAACTACATAGACAGTATCGCTTTTATCCATATAATCAACAAACTGGTTCATGGTTTCTACATTAATATTTTCATATAGATACTTAAGATTGTTCAATTCTTCCAGGATACCTCTGTGAAGTCTGTCTGTGCCGGGTTCTTTAATGCCTTTGATGGCAGCTCTTTCAGGAAGAGAAAGACCTGTGTTGACAAAATCTTTTAATGCCTCCTGGAAGTCAGAATATCCCTTGTATCCAAGGGTACTTACAAATCTGACGACTGTTGCTTCACTTATTCCACAGGTTTCGGCCAGTTCTTTCGTGGTCATGAAAACAGCTTTAGAAGGGTTTTGCATAATGTATGTCCCAAGGGCCTGAGCCTTGGGTGTCAGGGAGTCCAGTTTGCTAGAAATATCATTAATTACCGGATGTGATGCTGGATCATTCATTATTGTCTTAACCTGTTAAATTTATTACGTGCAAAATATATTTATCATTCATGATTATAATTCGTTAATTTTATTAAGTTTTATAAGATATTATTTAGCTTGTCAAGTCTCAATGAAAGAAAAACTATCATTTTTAAAAAAAATACTTGACACAATTCATTACATGCTATAGTTATGAAAATGGATAACATGTAGTTTAACAACAATCCATAATTTATGAGAAGGCCTATGTTTTTTAAAAAGAAACCCATGTGGGGAAAGAAGACCAAGCTTAAATCGAGTTATGACGTGGTAATCATTGGAGGTGGGCTACATAGCCTGGCAACAGCTTATTATCTTGCAAAAGAGCATGGCATAACTGATATAGCCATTATTGAAAAAAATTATATCGGATTTGGCGGTGCAGGAAGAAATACTGCCATTGTCCGCGCCAATCAGCGGACCCAGCATAATGTTCCTCTTTACAAGGAAGCACTTGACCTCTGGCCGGTTCTGACCAAGGAACTGGATTACAATTTAATGTTTAACAATTGCGGTAACTTAAACCTCATGCACTCTGAGGCGGCTATGAAGGCGGCAAGAATGACCATTGCCACTGCCCAGTTCCATGGAGTTGAAAGTCATCTTATCGATGCAAAAGAGGCAAAAGAACTGG
>JAGLLQ010000389.1 GCA_023140455.1 Desulfobacteraceae bacterium
CCGGTTCTGATCTGATTGTTGTGGGAAGACCAATAAGAGATGCTGATGATCCGGCAATAGCAGCTCAGATGATTGCAGAAGAGATCAAAAACGTTTTTTGATCATTCTAATCTTTTTTATCAAGCCCAAAAGCTGTATGAAGTGCTCTTACCGCAAGCTCGGCATATTTTGCCTTGATAATACATGAAATTCTTATTTCCGAGGTGCTTATCAGTCTTATATTTATATTTTCATCAGCAAGGGTTTGAAACATTGTTGCAGCAACACCTGCATGACTTTTCATGCCAAGCCCAATTACAGAAACTTTTGCAATTTCTTCCTCGGCACTGAGAACTCCCTGGGCTCCAATATCTTTTGCTACTTCTTTTGATATCTCAAAAGCCTTATCAAAATCATTTTTTGTTATAGTGAAAGAAAGGTCAGTTTCACCGCCGACTCGGGTGTTCTGTACTATCATATCCACAGCAATTTTTTCTTCAGCCAGAGGTGTAAATATTTTTGCAGAAATCCCAGGTTGGTCAGGAACCTGTTTAAGAGTAATTCTAGCTTCGTTCATATCACAGGTAACACCGGCTACAACAACACTTTCCATATCATTTGTTTCATTTATTACCATTGTTCCCTCCTCGTTGTTGAATGATGATCTTACATGAAGCGGTACATTATATTTTTTTGCAAATTCCACTGAACGAATCTGGAGTACTTTAGCTCCAAGTATTGCCATTTCAAGCATTTCTTCATAGGATATTATGTCAATTTTTTGAGCTTTAGTGCATATTCTTGGGTCAGTGGTATATACACCATCAACGTCAGTAAATATTTCACACACATCAGCTTTAAGAGCT
This sequence comes from Desulfobacteraceae bacterium, assembly GCA_023140455.1. The sequence continues at coordinate 846 of JAGLLQ010000389.1, forward strand.
GAAGCAATAGCCACAGCAGTTGTGTCTGATCCCCCCCGTCCGAGAGTTGTTATATCTCCATTGATATTATGCCCCTGGAATCCTGCGACTACAATTATGTTTCTATCTTTCAGCAATTTTTTCATTCTTTTGGCTTCAATGTCAATAATACGTGCTTTGCCAGAGCTGGTATCGGTAAGGATCCCTGCCTGAAAGCCAAGCAGTGATATAGCTTTATAACCCATTGATTTGAGAATAATTGACAATATAGCTGCAGTGGTCTGCTCTCCTGTGGCAAGCAAAACATCGAGCTCTCTTTTGTCAGGCTCTTTGTTTGCCTCTTTTGCAAGTTTGATCAGGCTGTCTGTAACGCCAGCCATTGCAGATAATACAACAACAACGTTGTCACCATTTTCATAGTTTTGAACTACTCGTTCAGCTACGTTTCTGATACGTGAAATATCAGCAACTGAAGTGCCACCAAATTTTTGAACCCTCAGTGTCATACTGACTCCTTCGGTTTTGATTGAATCGTTAAATTTACAACAAAAGTTTTTCTAACAGATTTGAGCCGTTACGTCCAGATGCAAATATAGATATTTTTCTTTCAATTTTCTCATGCAGGGAGAATTCTATTTTTAAATCACATGGATAGGATGAATTTTTATTCAATATTTCAGGCCACTCAACAGCAATAACTGCATCTTCTTCATTCATGATTTCATCTATTCCGATATAATCAAGTTCTAAAACTTCTTCTATCCTGTAAAGATCAATGTGATATAATTTGAGCCGTCCGGGATATTCATTAATAATGCTGTATGTAGGGCTTGTAACATAATATTCTTTAGAAATTCCAAGCCCTTTTGCAAGTCCCTGGGCAAATGTTGTTTTCCCTGAGCCAAGATTCCCATAAAGGAAAATGCAGAAATTTGAAGATATAAGTTCTCCAATTTTTTTACCGGCATTTTTTGTATCTTTATCAGTTTCTAAAATAAATTCTTTTTTCATAGCAATTTTTATGTAAGGTTTTTATTTATTGTCCTCTGTATTACTTCTGGAATTACTTTTACCATGTCTGAGGCTAAAAAACCAAACCCACCCATAGAATCTGCAAGCATGTCTCCACATAAACCATGAATAAAAACGCCTGCAATTGCAGCATTTTCGGACGAAAATCCCTGGGCTTTAAATCCTGCAATCATGCCGGTCAAAACATCTCCCATCCCTCCTGATGCCATTCCGGGATTCCCTGCAGGACAGATATATGCTTTTTTGTCAGCAAGAGATATTATGGTATTGGCTCCTTTGAGTACAAGTGTTATGCCAAATTCGTCTGAAAAAGTTCTGGCAGACTCTAATCTGTTATCCTGGATTTCCTGAGTGCTTGTTGAAGCAAGTCTCGCCATCTCACCGGGATGAGGTGTGAGGATGATATCAGATTTTGTATTTTTTAATATCTGCGGGTTTTCAGCAATCAGATTAAGGCTGTCTGCGTCCATAATCATGGGGATATCCAATACTTTAATAAGTTTTTCAAGAAGGGTTTTTGTTCTTTTGTCAGTTCCAATGCCCGGCCCAATAGCAATAGCATCTTTATCTTTTGCAATTTCAATTATTTTTTCAAATGCAGATTCAGTCAGGATCCCTTTGCCATTATCAGGCAAAGGATATGTCATTGCTTCAGTCACCTGGGGCTCCACAGATGTATTAAGGCTTTGGGGGATACCAAGGGTTACAAGCCCTGTTCCACACCTCATTGCAGCATTGGAAGCAAGTGCTGCAGCACCGGTTTTACCTGGAGAACCTGCAAGGATCAAAACATGGCCGAAATGTCCTTTGTGGGACTCTGAGTCTCTTTCAGGAAATAAAAGTTTTATATCTTTTTCTTCCAATAGATTCAACTTTGGGTTGAATTTTTCAGTGATATATCCTGGTATGCCAATGTCTACAACTTCAAGCTCTCCTGTATGTTTATCACCAGGGTGGAGAATGTGTCCGGGTTTTGGATGCGCAAACGTGGCGGTTGCTGAAGCATTAATGGCGATACCGCATGGTTTGCCTGTGTCAGCACTAAGTCCTGAGGGGATATCAATGCTGAATACCAGGCTTTTGCTCTTGTTGACCATTGCAATTATATCTTTAAAAATCCCTCTTACATCAGAATTAAGCCCTGTACCAAAAATACCGTCAACAAAAATATCATGATGAAGTAGTTTTGACTTATATTTTTGTAAAGTGTTTTCATCAATAATTTCTGTTATGGAAGAGTTATTATTATTTTTGATAAGTTTTTGAACAAGTTCAAAATTAGCCTTTGCATCACCTGATATTTTCTTTTTTGAACAAAGGAGAAAGATATTTGTGTGAATATTTTTCTCCATGAGATATCGGGCTACAACAAAGGCATCGCCACCATTGTTTCCTCTACCTGCTATTATGCCGACTGTTTTTGAAGATATATTTGGGAATGTCTGTACAAGCATGGTATATGCACCTCTTCCGGCACTTTCCATGAGGGTCCTGCCCGGGATGCCAAAGGATTCAATGGTATCCCTGTCCATGTTTTGCATTTCATCTGCTGTAACAAGATACATAAAGTCTCCTGAAATTATAATTTTTTAATAATTTGCATTTGTAATATTAATAAGTAATTGGTTTTTCATTAAAATTCAAGTTGGAAAAATAATTATTATATCTGGATACCTGCTGCTACGTCGGGCACCAGCTTAATAAAAGAGATACAGAATAAGAAAGCGGGTGGCATGATTTCTCTCACTCTAAATTTTGCTTAAGATATCATTGCCTGAAGATCAAGTATAAGATCCTGAGGGGCAAGACCTTTAAGGTTCTGATTTAAAAATTTAAAAGTTTCTCGGATAATTAGGGTTTTAGGGTTTGGTGAAAGCATTTGCACTTCAATGGTTTTCAGGTCAATAACTATTTCTTCCATCAGGTTAAAGGGAAAAGCTTTGCTATCAAGGCCTGCTCTGACCTTATTAAGCAGTTCGTGAACTGCTTTTCTCCCTTGTTCATCAAGGACAGGGCCGCTTCCGAGCCTAAAAATTTGGGTTTCATTCTCGGGAGTTATGTTGATGCCCAGAGTTTCAAGTCCTTTTTGGGTTATGCCCATTCCTCCAGAAAGAGTTTTCATCTCTGCTAAGTCTTCAATAAATAGGTTTTGGGCTAATGCAACTGCTTCATCTTTGCCAAGTCCAAGATCCACTCCTATATCATACATGGAAATCTGTACTTCAAAATTACCCTCTGCCCTGTTGTACAATTCCTGTAAAAATGCCTGCCTGGAAGACTCTTTAAAACTCATAAGCTGTCCTTTTTAAAATAATATATTATAAACAAGAATAACATATAAAGTTAGTCAAAAAAACTTATTTTGTTTAATTCAATCTCAAGCTGCTATACCTTTGCATTTTTACTTTTGGGATATGAGGTTTAAAAATCAAGGTTTGACCCCAAGCCATTAACAGACAAAAAATAGAAGCCCTAAATCCTTCAGAGTAAACACACAATAGAGTGAGACAAGAGCATGTATGGAAAAATAACTTCTTGCCAAATTTGACCAATAACGCCCCCTCCATAATTTAACTGACAGGGCTAACGACCCCGCAGTGAGTATGATGATTGCCCAACTTCCTATCACTTTATGCAATGCTGGATATATTGGCTGAGCGTAACCACTGTTGAGCAAGAAAAATAGAGTTTCAGCCTCGCCTGACACAATTCCTACAAAAATGATCCCTACTAACGCATTTATACCAATCCAAATGCGGAAAAGGTGAAGCCTTATGCGATCCCCTTTGTTGTCATTTGGCATCGGTTGTTCCACAAGGCAGGGTTTGCTCAGCAAATTCAGCGGCCATAGAATACAAAGGAGTATGGTAAATAAGAATAATAGCTCACTGATCACAAATCCTGTTTGAGGAACAGTTTTGAGAATCGGTTCTTTTGGAAGTGAATTATCATTTTCAATGACATCAGGCAGAATGTACTTGTTCATCATCATTCTGACCTGCGGATGACCATAGCTCTTGCTATAAGCGCTGGCAGTGATGACCACAACCAAATCCATCGTGGGAAATACATAAATCTTATTCCCGCCATTGCCTGAGGCAAAATAAGTCTCAATCCATTGATCATTAATAAGAAAAGCCTCTCTCCACCAGTAGTAGCCATAGTGCACGTCAAGTCGGGCATTAACTGCCAAGTGAGCTCTTGTTGACTCTTCCACCCATTTTTTGGAGATCAACTGTTCTCCTTTCCACGCCCCTTTCTGCAAATAGAGCTGCCCGAATCTGGCCATATCCCGGGGGCGCATGCGAAATCCGCCTCCGGTGTATTCTTTACCGTTTGGCAGGATGTGCCATTTATAATGTTCAATCCCAAGAGGTCGGAAAAGAAAGTCTTCAGCAAACTGCCCGACAGACAATCCTGAAGACTGTTCAATGATTGGCCCGAAAAGAGCAGGGGCTGCAGAATCGTAGTCAAACCGGCTCCCGGGTTCATACTCAATCGGTTGGCAGAGGACATCTCTTATCCAGTTTACAGTGTACCAGTTTCGATTTTCCCAGGATGGATACTCCCCTGGTTCGGCAAGCCCAAAACTCATCGACAACACATGCTTCAATGAGATTGCCTCTTTTCTCGGATCACGGCTGTTTTGGCACTCAACTCCGGGGAAAAAGGAGAATAGCTTTTCATCAACGCCTCGAACAAGATCTTTGTCTATGGCTATCCCTGCAAGAGCAGAGGTTATACTTTTGCCTGCCGATCTTATATCGTGCAGTGTATCAGGCCCTTCACCATTAAAATACTCCTCGATAAGGATTTTTCCTTTTTTAACAACAAGGATACTATTGATATCCTTAAAGGTCTGATCCATAATACGTGCTCTCAGTAACTTGATTTTGCTGAGAGCAGATGCCTTATTTGAAATTTTCTCTGCTTTACAGTCACCAACCGCAATTATTGCAGTAATTACCAGTGAAATAATTAAAAAAAGTTCTCTTTTCATGTCAGCTTTTTCTGTTTGTTATTCTTTGGCATCTCACTCAATATTTTGTATCAAAGGAAATTGTGGATGTAAACAAAAGAAAACTCAGATTTATGTAGTATAAAAATTAATATTGCTCAGTTTTTCAGTATAGCAGAAACTCAAAGTTACTTGCTTTTTGGACGAATCTCCATTAATATATTCATATTGATCCATAGTAAAGACAGTTTGCACAAAATTCACCAATTGTTCCTGAAACTTACAAGACCTAATTTACACTCTTTCTAATGTCTTGTTTCATCTTTTAGTCACAAACTGCTGTCTAATAGGTTATTACCCTCAAACAAAAGGAGCCTGTGATGACACAAAATCAAAAGGAAAGCCTTCAAATCGACAGGGGTGGCAGACGACGAATCAAAGACCGGCGGTTTAGAGTCTCCGTCATAAAAGCTTCAGAACGACGAACTGGTTTAAAACGTCGCAGCGGATGGGATAGAAGATATAAACAACTTGATGTTATCAGTGCAACTGACCGACGTGCCTGATCAGTTGATCCCTCAACGGCCTGATGTGTACACCCTGTTGCAGCACTCTTTTCTATACAGGATATTATTAAAAAACATCTTTTAATTTAAGGAGACTGCCATGAACAATCATCTGGATTTATCATTTTTCCCATTTTTCTCTGATATTTCTGCAGACAGCCTTGCTGAAATAGAAGCTTTCAGTACGTTAAAAACCTATAAAAAAAATGATGTTGTTTTTCAATGTAATGAATCAGCACGAAATTTATTTGGTCTAGTTCAAGGCAAGATTGACTTAACCCTTCTATTTAAGGAAGAAATCATAACAAAAGATATCAAGTATGAAGACTATATCAGAACCAATATAGAAATATTCAAAAAACCTGTTGTCATTGAAAACGTATTGAATCGTGATATTTTTGGTTGGTCTGCACTCGTAGAACCTGAAAAAATGACAGCTACAGCCAAGTGTCATAGTGATTGCGACATTGCAATTATTCCTGCTTCAAATTTAAAAAAATTATTCAACAAAGATCCGGAAATAGGATGCCTGTTAAATTCCAGAATCAGTGTTATCATTGCCCAAAGATTGAACAGCAGGACAGAAAAACTTGTGGATACCTGGTGTTCTCTTTTTGATATTGAGACTATCCGGTCGATTTAGGTGAAGTATATTTTTGGTATCTATAAGAATTTAGGCTTTTAAATACTCTGCACAGGGATAATTAATCTTGACTGTAAAAAAGATAATAGCTGCCCTGTTGCCATAACTAAAGGCAATAAAATATCTTAATCCATAATATTCATTTTTTGATAGGCTATTTCAATAAATGAGTCTGCCCTGTTGTTACAGCATCAAATATCAATTTCCCTGTAACTTTGAGTTTCCCGAATTTTCCCTTTTTTTTTGCCATAATAGTGTCTAATAGCTCTTCTCGGTCTGTTGGGGGAATTATCTCTTTTGATTTTTTTTGAAGAGTTACCGCCTTTGAGGGACAAACAGGAATGCATAAGCCACATCCGATACAACGATTAAGATTGATTGTAGCTTTTTGATTATTTTCAGATACTTTTACTGCTCCAACCTGACACTTTTTTTCACAATTCCCGCAGCCGTCGCATAATGTATCATCAATTGCTGCAAAATAATTTGAAGTCCAAAAATCAACAGGCTTTGGAAGATTTTTATGCATACCTAACATTCCACAACAACAACCACAACAAGAACAAATAAAATCAGCTTTTTGTGAGTTTGATGGCTGAAGAACCAGGCCTTCTTTTTGATTCTTTTCAAGAATAGATATTGCTTCATCCAAGTCAATCTTCCTGCCGATACCATTGTTGATGAAAAGATCTGCAAAATTTCCTATGCCAAGGCAAGTTTCTTTTCGATCAGTAATTTGACAGGATTCACCTTGTATTTTTTTCTTCTCACGACATATGCATGGAACAATAGTAAATGTCCCATTCGATTGTTTTAATAAAGATATTGCTTCATCAAATGTGCTGACGTCACTTTTAACTGTAATGCTTTTTCCAACAGGTATGGTTCTCATTTGTGGTAATTCAGTGCTTAATAATTCAACACCAAATTTTTGACCTGATGTGTACCTATCGAAGTCTGCCACAAACTCAGGCGTGAGTCTATTTGTTTGGTATTCAAACATTCCCACCACAAGTGGCGCATTACAATAATACTTCGCCTCCCCTTTCATCTTTGTCTCAATACCACCTTTTTTTTCAATAGCTTCGAGTATTTCAAAAAGAATTATTTTTGAATCTATTTGATTTTTAGCTCTTTGATAGATTGTTTCAATAGGTTCTGGTTTATAATTAAGATATGTTGCTATTTCCGCTTCATCAGGAGAAAAAATATGTTTCAATATCCTGATTTCAACACCAGATTTTGTTTTAGGGAATCCAACAGCTTGACTGTCCAAATGTTTTTGTAGATTTCTATAGACTATTTCATCTGTATTCATCGCGCTTCTCCTTAATGATAAAGTTATTAAAATTTTGAAGCCGGGACAGAGGTAGAACACAAGAGAAATCTAAGTTTTAAGTATCAAAATATTTTGACTTGTGTTGCAGGATATATCCAAAAAGAACTCAGATATTAACTATTCTGGTTTCATATCAATAAGAAAACTTCATGTCAACAGATATAACTTATAATTTTTACAAGGAATACAAAGATTTAATAAAATGAAGTTTTATGAAATCAATTTCTTATTATTTAAAAAGAATGATTAAAATGGGTAATTATTGTAATATCTGCTTTAGCTCAATAAGTACTTAACAATACTTGCATTCATCAGAACCGTATTCAGTTATAATTCTGATGAAGTATATTTTTGATATCCATAAGTATTTAAGCCTCCGAATACTTTGCACAGGAATAATTATCATTGAGTCAGATTTGCATAGCTGTTCATGCTGCTATTTATGTGGTAATCTTTTTTGATGCAGCATTTTTTAAAATATATATTAATATTTCTGATATTACTTTTGTCTTGCCCAATATCTTCATTTGGGTATGAACGTTACAATAGAGTCACCAAATATGATTCGTATTTTAAAAAATATAGTAAACACTGTTTTGGACCAGGCTTTGACTGGAGATACTTTAAATCCCAAGC
>JAGLLQ010000039.1 GCA_023140455.1 Desulfobacteraceae bacterium
CCATAATAGCCTGCTACAATTCCAAAGACTGCACCTATAACAAAGGCGGACAAAACAACTATAATGCCGATTCTAAATGCTGTTCTGGTTCCCCACACAACACCATAAAAAATATCATACTGACCTGACGTTGTACCAAAAATTCGTCCCTCTCCCGGAGGTTGAGGAGTCATTGAATAACCCTTATGGGGCATCATATATGGTCTGTGTTTGAACTTTGGCGGGGCAATATAAGGAGCTAATGCTGCAATTGTAATAAAAATTAACAAAAGCACAACTCCAATGATAGCAGAAGGATTTCTAAATATTCTATAAAGAGTATATTTTAATTCTTTAATTTTAGGATGTTCGGTTTTTGTTTCCATATTTCTTATATTTTCTTAAAAAACGAATTAATTCAATCTGATTAATTCAATCTGATTAATTCAATCTGATTCGGGGGTCTATTACTGCATAAAGTACATCAATTATTAAATTAACAACAACATATATCAACCCTAGAAAAACGCTTATTGCAAGGACAACCGGTATATCAAGCTGGGTTGCGGCTTTTACAAGCAATAGTCCTAATCCTGCACGGTTAAATATAAATTCAACAGCAACACTTCCCTCTATAGAGAGGGCAACAAGCCATCCTGCTACTGTTATGGCAGGCAGTAAAGCATTCTTTTTAACATGCTTATGGTTAATGGTGTATTCATCTACACCCTTGGCTCTGGCAGTAATAACATAATCTTTTGATATTTCTTCCAGAATACTTGAACGCATTACCCTTACAAGTATTGCTATAACAACTGTCACCTGAGTAACAACCGGTAAAACAAGATGCATGAGTGCATCCCACACAACAGCAAAATTCCAGTTTAAAATACCATCTATGGTATACATTCCGGTATATTGAATAAACTGCTCAGGGTTGCTTGTAATAAAGTCATCAATATGGTCAGAAATAACCCCGGGCGGAAAAAGTTGAAACTGGGAATAAAAAAACATTAAAAGAATCAATGCAAACAGAAAAGTTGGCAGAGACCAGCCAATAATCGCAGCAATCCTTGTTGTATGATCTATAAAGGTATCCCGATTAATACCTGCTATAGTCCCGAGCCAAATACCCAAGACTATTATAATGGGAAGAGAAAAAAGATTCATCTCCACTGTAACAGGCAAATAACGTATGATTGCTTCTAAAGTAGGAGAGGCAGCAACTGTGGAATACCCAAAGTTTCCTTTGGATATTTCTTTTATCCATCTTACATATTGGATGTGAAATGGTTGATCAAGACCATATTTTTTTACTAGTTTCGGAATCTCCTTGACTTGCTGTGGAGATTGTACAAAGGCTGCGGCTCTTCGTTCCGGACTGAATGTCATTAAAATTCCAAACATCAGAATGGATACACCAAACAAAACAACAACCATAAACATTAATCTTCTGGCAATAAAGGCAGGCAACTTAAATACCTATTTTTTATAAGTGAATATTAATAAAACTTGGGAAACAGAGCTTAAGAATTTCAGGAACAGAAAAGAATTCTGTTCCTGAAATTAAATATTAATCTATCAAACTATCTTATTTATAATGATAGAAAAATGAATATGTTCCCGGATACATTGCATTTGGATGAAATCCTGAGACATTATCACTAAAGCCTTTGGCTCCAAGACGCTGAATAACTGTAACACCTGGGATGTCTTCTTGCCCAGATTTCCTGTATCTTATGATAAATTTTTCTTCTTTTATCAATTTCAGCTGTTTCAATACCCATTTTTATGAGTTTATCTGCTTCAGGATTACTATAACCTATGTACTTTGAATAAAAACCATCAGAATGTAGATACGGAAATGCAAAATTGTGAGGATCAGGATAATCAGCACCCCACCCCACAACAAATACCGGGAGGCGATGCTGTTGAATTGCTGTAAGATATTCACCCCAATCCATGGCTGCTACTTCTAATTTAAATTTGGGACTTAAAGCTGCAATATTTTCAGCCATCATGGTTGCAGCAACGCGTCTAATTTCTCTTCCTGTATTATGGAAAAGAGTTACTTTAAAACCTTTTTCCCATAATTTACCACCAAATGCTTTTTTCAAATGTTCTTCAACTTTTGCCATATCATACTGAGGATGGAAAGTGTCTTTCTGGTAGGGAAGGCCATCGACTATCGGATTTGCAGGTACAGATCCAAGACCATTTGCAACTTCATTTATAATTGCATTATAATCAATTGCATGGGCAAAAGCTAACCTTACATCTCTATCAGCAAAAAAGTTTGAAGGAACACCATTGCCATCAAGTTTACCAGAACCGACATAAGGGTTGGCAGTCATGTTTATATCCTGAGTAAACATGGCACATGTAACACCAAGCTGTGGATATTTATATAATTTAATACCTTTTTCTTTTTCCATTTCAGCATAATACTGAGCAGGAATTTCCATATCATTGACATCCCCGTTAAGGAACATCATTTTACGGGTTGACCATTCAGTGATTATTTTAATTCTCACAGTCTTATATACTGCTTTTTCACCCCAATGACCGTCAAAGCGTTCAAGGATCATTTCTTTACCAGGTTCCCATTTTTCTTTATAATAAGGACCTGTTCCGTTTGTGATATGATGAAGAGGTTCTTTACCAGTATCAGGACCATTAAATTTTGCTGCATTGGCAATTTTGCCATCCCAGCAGCCATTTTCAATACTCCAGTCTTTATCAAGAATAGAACATGCTGTGTATGTAAGAATACCCATGAGTGGAGGAAAAGGAGCTATAAGATTAAAAACAACAGTGTTGCCTTTGGCTTCAACTGCTTTGTCTATTTTTTCAAAAATACCCGGGACAATTTTTCCATCTTTTCTTGTTCCGGTAGCACCTGTTAAAGGCTCAAGTAAAAGAGCCATTGGACCGCCTTCACAGTCTGCAATCAGATTTCGTTTAAAAGAATAAACAACATCTTCAGGTGTCATATCTGCACCATTATGAAATTTTACACCTTTACGGATTTTGAATGTATAAGTTTTTCCATCTTTTGAAATTCCACCATTTTTTACTGTTGGAATCTCTGTGGCAATTCTTGGTGTAAACTGGTCAGTGTATGTCTCTTTAAATGCTACAAGTGTATCATAAATGTTATACAATTTAGTTGCACTTGAATCATCATACGCTTTAGCTGGATCCATACTGTTGATTGTTGCCAAAGAAGCAGAAACTATTGTGTCTTTACTTGCTGCACTTGCCGGTGTAATCAGCATGAAGCAAAGAAAGAGCGATGCCAAAAAAATAAATAACTTTTTCATTTTTTCCATCCTTTCATGATATGGTTTGTTGTTTATCCTTATTACTAAAATTAAAAATTACTATAACAAACAAAACCTAGTTAAAGGTTTAATACACGCCACATAATCATATTTATGTGAAGATTTCAACAAATTATTTTATTTTTCCGGTAAAATATACTAAATTTTTTGAGTACAACCTCAATAAGAGGCTTGGGAATGTGTATATACAACCTATTTTGCCATTCCGGCACCGGAAAAAAAATTTTCAACTTCTTTCTTATAATCATTTTCCGTTTGAGACAATAAAATTTTTTTAAATGCTTTTTCATCTTCCTGAAATGATTTTTTAAAATATGTCCAAAAGCCCTTCATTTTGCCAATGAGCTTTTTATCCTGCTTAATTTCTTTATAGCCATTAAAGAGATCATCAATGAAATTATGTAATATTTCCAAACTCTTTTTTTCTGACAATTCATTGTCATTCCTTATAATTGAAGGAAGGAATGGATTTTCAAGTACCCCACGCCCGATCATAAATCTTTTAATTGATGGAAACTTGTTTTGAACTTTAATAAAAAACTCTTTACTTGTGATATCTCCATTATATACCATTTTATGACTTGTCTCTTTTAAGACAGATGCAAAAGCTTCAATATCTGCATTGCCTTTATAAAACTGCACCCCTGTTCTGGGATGGAGTATAATCTCTCTTAACGGGTATTTGTCAAACACTTGGAGTAATGGGTAAATTTCATCAGGGTATGTTCTGCCCAGGCGCACTTTTATTGAAAGGTCTATTGAAATTTCTTTAAAAACAATATCAAGGAACTCTTCAATTTCTTCAACAAAAGGAATCAATCCGGAACCTTTCTTTTTCTTAACTATCTTTAGCTGTGGGCATCCAAGATTCCAATTAACACATGAATGCCCAAGATTAGAAAGGTGATTAGCAAGAAATGCAAAATCCTTTGGAGAATTACTTAGAATCTGAGGGGTTACAGGCAATTTTCGGTTGAGTTCAGGCAATACATCTCTGATTCGTGACGGATTAATCCTATTCTGCTCCATTGTTGAAATAAATGGAGCTATTGCCTCATCAAACCCTTTAAAATATTTGATGTAAATATTTCTGAATATTACATCTGTAAAGCCGTGTAAAGGTGCTAATATTAGTTCAATTTTATTTTTCTTCACTTATCTGAAGCTCAGTTAACAGCTTTAAACGGCATTTCCACATCTATTTCTCCACTACCGCCTCTGGTAAATTTTGCATTAGGATATCTTTTTTTAAAAACTTTTATCATTTTATTATTTTCCGCTAGAACAATGGCTGTAAACCCTGTAAAATTATTTTTCTTTGCAATCTCTTCGAGTATTTCCAAAAGCCGTGTTCCGACTCCCATGCCATGGAGTTCTTCTTTTACAAGAAAAGCAACCTCTGCCATATTATTACCTACTTCTGCATAAGAACCTATTGCTACTATCCGCTTTCGCCTGCCAAATTGCATTAAGCCTATTACTGTCATATTCTTTTTGTAATCCACTCCAGACCATTCTTTCTGAAGCATAGCTCTTGAAAAGACCTTTCTTTTATTAAAAAACCTGTAATAAATAGAATCTTCTTGAAGAGAATAATAAAAATTCCTGGATTCAAACTCATCCGATGGTAGTAAAGGTCGAAACTCTATGTTGCTGCCATTTTTTAATTTCATGGAAGATTTATAATCATCAAGAAATAAAAGGTCCTGGCATGTAGGAGAAAGTTGATCAATAAAAATATAGCGTCTTTTTTTTGCCTCTTCTATCAATTCTTTTCTGAATTTTGGATGGGCAATCTGTACAAGCTCCATTACTCTCTGGTATATGCTTTTCCTTCTTAGTTCTGCAATACCATACTCAGTGACAACAATATCAATATCACCTCTGGTAGTTGCCACACCTGCGCCTTCACTCAAATGCGTAACAATTCTTGACACTTCACCATTCTGGGCAGTTGAAGGAATTACAATAATAGAAAAACCTCCCTTGGACATGCTGCTCCCGCGAATAAAATCAACCTGATCCCCTATGCCGCTATAAAAGAGGTACCCCTTGGAATCAGTACATATTTGCCCTGTAAGGTCAACTTCCAAAGCAGAGCTTATGGATATAAAATTATCATTTTTCGCTATTACATTGGGATCATTTACAAATTCAGAGGACTTAAAATAAAACATGGGATTGTTATCAACATATTGATATAATTCTTTTGATCCCATACAAAGAGAAGCTACTACCCTGTCTGGAAGATATGATTTGTTCCTGTTGGTTACAGCTTTTGCCTTAAATAGAGGCAAAAGACCGTCTGTAATAACCTGGGTATGAATACCAAGATCTTTTTTATCCTTTAAAAAAGGGGCTATGGCATCAGGAAGATGTCCAAATCCTATTTGTATAGTTGCTCCATCAGGAACAAGTTGTTTTACATAATGTCCTATACGTTCGATAACTTTTTGATTTTTCTTTCCAGGAGATGCTTCCACAAGGGGCTCTTGATGGAAAACAAGATAATCAATCTCATCAACATGGACAAAACTATCACCCATTGTTTTAGGCATTGCTGGATTTACCTGGGCAATCACCATTGTAGCGTTTTTTAAACCTGAAAGTGTTATATCAACTGAAATACCAAGGCTACAAAAACCAAATTCATCTGGGGGAGAAACTTGTACTAAAGCCACAT
>JAGLLQ010000390.1 GCA_023140455.1 Desulfobacteraceae bacterium
TAAAGCAGTTGCTGAAAAAGACAGCAGTGTTAAATATCTTACACTTGCCGGTGAAAAAGATCTTAAATCAGTTACAGACGAGCTTATTTCAAAGCTTTAATAGTTATTACAATACAAAGCAGGAATCAGACAGTTTAATACAAATCTGGTTCCTGCTTTTTTTATTTGGCAGGATTATCCGGAAAACATAAAAAAGCCTAAGTCTTTATCATATGGAGGTGGATTATAAAACTCACCCTGAACAAAACCATCCTTAACAGTATCAACAATTACCCGCCTTTTAATAACTGATCTATTCTTATCCTTTAAAGTAAATTTGACATCAAGAATATCTTCAGGTCTGATCTCGTGACGGTCAGAAGCCTGAAATCCAATTTTTTGCATGGATAATTCTTTTACTGTCATAGAGCCATGTCCATGAATTTTAAAAAAGGTAAACTCTCCTTGAAGAGAAACTTTTTTCCCATATTTTTTCTTTTGTTCTGCATGGATATTTGTTGCTTCTTTTGTTTCTTTTTCAAGTAGAGGTTGAATATTCTCCCCAATATTTTCAATAGTGTCTTCATACTCAATTGCCGGCAGTAATAATCTTTTATCAAGAATTAGAGATAGTTTTTCTAAATCATAAGTGTCTAAAGTATATTCCTCTACTCTGATATTGCAGGTGATTTCATCTTCAAAATTTTTGTTAAAGTTTTTAAACTGTTCTACAAACCTCTGTTTCGCCTGTTTTGCCTTTTTCGAATCAATAGTTGGCAAAATGATAATAAATTCATCTCCTTCATATCTGAAAATCTTATCAACTTTCCTCACTGTCTTTTTAAGAATTGATGCCATTTTCTTGATCCTCTTTTCTCCAATTGCATGTCCATATTTGTTGCGTATCAATTGGAATTCAGCGATATCAAGTATAAGGATGGAAAAAGGAGTTTTATAACGCTTAAGTGTTTCCATTCTTGCATTAACAGCACGTTCAAAGCCATTACGGTTATTAACACCTGTCAACTGATCTTTCCAGGCGACTTTCTGTAATGCCTGATTATAGTATGATCTTTCAATTGCTATAGCAGCATATTCTGCAATGGATGATAAAATCTTTAAATCCATTGCAGTAAAATTTTCCCCACTGATTTTATTTATCAGCTCAATCACACCAAATATTTTATTCCCTGTAATTAACGGGACACCGATAATTGATTTAGTTTTAAAACCTGTCTGCTTATCAATATTAATATCAAAACGTCGATCATGCTGAACATTATCTACTATTAAGGACTCCCCCGTAGTAACTATATGTCCGACAATGCCTTTTCCTTTTGGTAATCGCATCCCCTTCAGATCACCCTTATTACTACCAACTACTATTGTAAAAATCATTTCATCGGTCTTGGAATCATTTAAAAGCAGAGACCAGTTTTCCGGCTGGAAGATATCACCTATCTGATACATGATAACATCAAATGTCTCTTTAATGGATTTTGCTTTAGACAAAGGCTTGCCAAGCTCAATAAAGAATGAAAAATCATTCTGGATTTTTGCGATTTCGTGGTGCATAATTGCTCCCCTCTTGCTATATTGTGTATATTTTAATGCTAATATAATATAGTAGATACTGTCAAGAATAATTTGACAAAACTATTTACCTAATATCAAGTTTTGCTTGCTTTTTTAAAAAAAGTTTGATAACAATTGTTGTTTAAGTAAGAAGTAAAAAATAAAAAAAGAAAGGGGCGATGTCTTTGAAGAGTATTAATGTCTATGTTATTGATAATGATGTTGAACGAGCCATGAAAATCTTAAAGAAAAAGATTCAGAACGACGGTCTTTTTAAAAGATTAAAATTAAAAAAATATCATGAGAAACCTTGTCAACACAGACGACGAAAAAGCAGAGAAGCATTAAGACGGCAACGTATTGCACAATCCCGCAGAAAAAGAAGATAAACTGAAAATAGAGCAACCAACACCCGGTAACAAGATAATTTATACTATCTTTTTACCGGGTTTTATTTACATTTGTTATTTGCCTTAGAATGAATACTGATACATATAAAGACTGTTTAGATAAACTTTTCAAGCTTGGGCGCTTTGGCATCAAACTTGAGCTTGATACCATATCTAATATTTTAAAATTCCTTAATTCTCCGCAAAAAAACTATAAAATTATTCATATTGCAGGTACTAACGGCAAAGGCTCCATTGGAACATACATATCTTCCATATTATCTGAAGCAGGATATAAAACCGGCTTTTATACCTCACCTCATCTTATCAAATTTAATGAAAGATTCTCCATTAATGGCGTTGATGTTTCTGATGATGAAATTGTAAAAGCTTATCAAGCTGTTGACAATGTTGATTTTGGAAAAAGGAAAGCAACTTTTTTTGAAATTGCTACTGCAATGGCGTTTTACATATTCAGCCAAAACCGGGTTGAATTTGCAGTCATTGAAACAGGAATGGGCGGCAGGTTTGATGCAACCAATATTGTCAAACCAGAAGTCAGTGTTATTTCCAATCTTTCAATTGAACATACAGATTATCTTGGAAATACAATAAAAGACCTTGCAAGGGAAAAAGCAGGGATTATTAAACGAGGCAGACCTGTTATAACAGGGGTAACACAACCCTCCGGCATTGAATTTATTAAAAGAAAATCAGAAGAAAATTCAGCTCCCCTATACATATTTAAAAAAGACTTTTCAATCAGAAAAGCCCCTAAAAGTAACAACTTTTCATACAATGGCATTTCTAATAAACTTAAAAACATTGAAACACC
>JAGLLQ010000391.1 GCA_023140455.1 Desulfobacteraceae bacterium
TTTTTTTTCATAATAATAAATATTCCAATAATATCTTGAATTTTAATTGAAAATAAGCTAATTTTGCATGTTTAGATTTTAAAATTAATTGTTGGAATACCATACTTAAAATATATAATTGCAATGCATAAAGAAAGATAACTTATGGATGAAAATACAAGCAAGGTTGTTGAACAGCGTAAAGCTAAGATTAATGAATTAAAACAGAACAATATTGATCTTTACCCCAATAATTTTAGAAATTCACATTCTATTGAAGAAATTCAGTCTATAATTGATAAAAACCCTGAATCATTAGGTGAAAATGGAATAATATTTTCTGTTGCCGGCAGGATGATGGCAGTTAATAAGATGGGTAAATCATCTTTTATCAGATATAAAGATGGTACAGGGCAGATCCAGGCATATTTAAAGAAAGATGTGGTTGGTGATGATAAGTATGCTCTTTTTAAAAAACTTGATATTGGTGATTTCGTAGGGATTAAAGGGCCTCTTTTTAAGACAAGGACTGGTGAATGGACAATAATTGCACAAGAATTTCAGCTTGTGTCAAAAGCGCACAGACCTCTTCCTGAAAAATTTCATGGATTAAAGGATCCTGAAAAAAGATATAGGCAACGATATCTTGATCTTATTATGAATAAAGATACAAGAGAGGTCTTTATTAAAAGAAGCAGGACTGTAAGTGCCATGAGAAGTTTTTTTGAGAATAATGGTTTTATGGAAGTAGAAACTCCAATGATGCAGCCTTTACCCGGAGGAGCTGAGGCAACTCCTTTTAAAACTTGGCACAATGCTCTTTCAATGGAGTTATATCTTCGAATAGCTCCTGAACTTTATTTAAAAAGATTAGTTGTTGGAGGTTTTGAAAAAGTATTTGAGATAAATCGAAATTTCAGGAACGAAGGTGTTTCAACAAAGCACAATCCAGAATTTACAATGGTTGAATTTTATCAGGCATATGCTGATTATGAAGACCTGATGAATTTAACTGAAGAGATGTTTGAATCCATTGCAAACAACATTTCAGGATCTACCAAAATTGAGTATCAGGGTCAGATTATTGATTTAAAAAAAGGGTGGGCGCGTATCCCTATGATTGAATCTCTCACTGAAATAGGAGGCATTGCTCCTGATATTTTGAATAATACTGATGCATTGCTTGAGTTTGCCCAAAAAAACAGCATACAAATTACTAAAAAAGAGAGTCATGGTAAGATATTAACAAAACTTTTTGATGTTCTGGTGGAGCCAAAACTTATCCAGCCCACATTTATAACAGGATATCCTGTGGAAGTGTCCCCCCTGTCGAGAAAAAATGACTTAAACCCTGAATTAACTGACCGGTTTGAATTATTCATTGCCGGGCGGGAAATTGCCAATGGATTTTCTGAAATAAATGATCCTGAAGATCAATATAGTAGATTTTTAATGCAGGTACAGCAGAGAGATGAAGGAAATAATGAGGCTCATATCATGGATTCTGAATATGTAGAAGCACTGGAATACGGGATGCCGCCAACAGCTGGTGAAGGCATTGGTATTGACAGGCTTGTTATGCTGCTGACTGACTCACCATCAATAAGAGAAGTTATCCTTTTTCCCCATATGAAAAAGAGTATTTGATTAGATGAATCTAGAAATTTTTATAGCAGGCAAATACCTTAAAGCAAAAAGAAAGGAAGGGTTTATCTCTCTTATCAGCTTTCTTTCTGTTGCAGGTGTTACAGTGGGAGTAATGGCTCTTGTAATTGTTATTGCAGTTATGAGTGGTGCTGAAACTGATTTCAGGAAACGCATTCTCGGGCTTGAACCCCATATACTTGTTATGAATTATTCAGGGAAATTTGACAATTACTCTCAGATGGTGACAAAGTTTGATAAAAGTGAACTAATAAAAGGAGTCTCACCTATTTTATTTGCTCAGGCAATGATTAGGTCAAGT
>JAGLLQ010000392.1 GCA_023140455.1 Desulfobacteraceae bacterium
GGGATCCTGACCAGACACTGCAAAAAAACAGAACAAAAAAATCTACACTTGATATATGGACTGATCAGGAGATGACAGACCTATTCGCTAAAAACACATTAAATGCAATAGAGATGTGTGATGGAAAAATTTATGGCAAAAACGGGGCTGCTTCATTACTGAATATTCCGCCAACAACACTTTGCTCCCGAATTAAGAAAATCAAAAATTAGAAATAACTTATTTAATTTTTTCTTCAGGTCTGTCGATAATAATCAGTATCAATAAAAAAATTATACCTGAGGAGGTATATCATGCAAGATCACCTCACAGATTTATCATCTTATTCTGACCAGAATATTAATCAGAATATCAATGAGAATGTATTAAACAAAAGTATGATGCAAAAAAGATTGCTTTGTAGATCTGAAGATGTGAGCACTGATCTCACGATTAAAACTTCAGAAGGTGATATTGTTAAACTTTCCACAAACTCTTTCTATGATTTTAAATCACTTTTATATGATAAAAGAGGTCAGATATATTCAGATGCCGGAACAATTACAAACCAGACAACTTATAGAGAGATGACTCTCAAATCAGGCCAAAGTTTTACTTTTAGTGTTTCCGGCAATCTTAATGCAGAAGAAATGAAGGATATTAAAAAAATTATTGGACAAATTGACAACATTGTTCACCATATGAAAAAAGGGAACATGGACAAAGCAATAAAAAAAGCTTTGAAAATGGGTGGATACGATACTGTTTCAAAATTTTCTGCTGACCTGAGTGTTAAAAAATCGTTTAGTATGATCTCAGAAACAATACAGAATAGTATTGGTGCTGTTGAAGAAAAATTAATGAAAAAAATAAAAAAACCTGTTAATCAGTTACTTAATCATCATTTTAAAGATTTATTAAAAAGACAGGACAAACAACTTGACCCGATCAGCGCTTTTTTAGAACAGCTTCAGCAACACTGATTCGCTGAGTCTGAACATTTGATGTCATAGTTTCACCAAACTTTTTCCCATTCTTGCCAAATATTATTTGTGAGCTTAAAGGTCTTGGGTTTTCTAAAAATTTTTCTGTGACCTCTTTTACTTTAATCCACCATTTTTCTGCCTGTGAAGCTTTATCAGAAAAACAAACAAGCTCAAATCCTGCATTTTGACAAGTTTCAAGCAGCACATCCCAGGTATTGAGAAAAGAAATATCATAGCTTGCTGCCCATGGGACTGGAAGGTCTATTGGAATATCTTCTTTTTGTATTACTTCATGTAATAATAACAATGCTCCGGGTTTTAAAACTCTATGAAATTCTTTAAACAGAATATCTTTCTCTTTGATATTCATTAATGTATGTTGAGACAGGACAGCATCATATATGCCGTCTGGCAAGGGGAGTTCCATGATACTGCCCTGTTTAAACTCAACTAAATCATTCAAATCAGCTTTTTTTGCTACTAAATCTGTTAAAAAACCGGCAGTCTCAATAAATTCATCAACAATATCAATGCCGGTCACCTTTAGTTGAAAATTGTTTGCCAGCAATCTTGATGAGCCGCCTATGCCGCAGCCTGCATCAAGAACTTTTGCTCCCGGGGCAAGACCTGCTTTTTCAACAATGGCAATAGTGGCAAGATGCCCTCCTGTATGAAGCTGATCAATAATAGAAAGGTCTTTTATTCCAAGCTTTTTAATATCTTTTCCCGTTTTTTCAAAAGCTTGAATAATTTTACTTTTAAGACTAATTGACGGATCAGCCGGAGAATAATAATCTATTACTTTTTCTTCCATACAGGATCTCGTTTCTCCTTAAATGCCTCAAGCCCTTCCTGTGCATCTTCTGTTGATAAAAGAGATGCAAACATTTCAAGCATATAATCTGATGCTTTTTCATATGGAAGGTCTAACATGCCATGAATTCCTCTTTTCCCGGACTCCAAAGCAAGAGGGCTTTTTGAAGCAAGCTTTTTTGCAAGAGCCATTGTTTCTTCTTCAAGCTCATCATCCGGCACAACTTTGTTAACAACACCAAGCCTCTCCATTTCAGCGGCTGAGTATATATCTCCGGTAAGTACCATTTCTAAAAGTTTCTTGCGGTTAACATGCCTTGAAAGCGGTACTGCAGGTCCAATACAATTGAGACCAACATTTATAGCAGTAGTCCCGAATTTTGAACTTTCAGCAGCAATTGCCATATCAGAAGCAAAGACCAGCCCTGCGCCATTTGCAAGGGCAAACCCTTTAGCAGATGCAATAACAGGCTTTTTCATCCTGAAAATTGTCTTTGTATGCATATCCATCTGTTCAATCAATTCAAGATATTCTTTATGGGTTTTCCCGGGAAACTGATCCAGAGAAATGCCTGTGGAAAAATGTTTCCCGTTTGCTTTAATAACAACAACACGAATCTCGTCATCATTATCCATTTCAATAAGATACTGGTTTAAAAGCGCTGCAAACTCAGGTTCAAAAGTGTTGAATTGCTTTACCCTGTTTAAAATAATAATACCAATATTATCTATCTTATCTTTTAAAATCGGAGCCTGTTCTGTCATAACTTTACTCCTTATATATAACCCTCTTATTGGATTGCTTTTATTTATTCCTGAAGCTCTTTAATATCACCAAAAAAATCAAGAGATTCTGGATTTTTTAAAGCATCCTTATTCTTAACTTCTTTTCCTTCGATCATTTTCTTTACAGCAAGCTCAACTTTTTTCATGTTCAAAGTATAAGGAACATCAGGTGTCTCAATTATTTTAGCAGGTACATGTCTTGGAGATGCAGTCGCTCTTATATCTTTTTTAATTTTATTTTTTAATTCATCGGTAAGTTCAT
>JAGLLQ010000393.1 GCA_023140455.1 Desulfobacteraceae bacterium
AGGAATGAATATAGGGCATAAAATGGCGCTTGTACAGATTCAACATGGTAAAATGAAAACTATATGGCCTCCGGAAGCGGCAGAGAGCGTCATTATTTTTCCTCTTAATAGCAATGAATAAAAGGCGATTACTCTATTGAAACATAATAAGTTTGTTTCAGAAGAAAAGATATCTGAAAAACAACCAGGTATTTTTGACAGGCTTCTCTTTTTGCACCTGTTATCTACAACAATTTTATTCCTGATTATTGTGGCTTCGTATTACTACATTGAGAAAAATAGTTTCAATAACAATTTGATGAAAAAATCTATATTGATCCGTGATATTCTGGAAATTTCAAGTGTTGATCCAGTAGTAAGCACGATTGCCTACGATAGAATCAATCAGGCTATTGAAACTCTGTATAATAAAAATCAGGAGATTGTATATATTGAAATCTATGATCAAACTGCACATATTATTGCTTTCGTAGGTGACATTCCAAAAGTGCATATCAGTATCGAAGAAATTAATCAATTATTCAGAAAGGATTCTCTTTCAAACCATCAAACTGATATAAATCAAGATTACAATGAGCTAATGACATTTCTGAATATTGGAGACCGCCATCTGGGATTGATCAGGTTAGGATTGACAAGAAAATACCTTCACGAGCAGCTCAGGAAGAATATCCAATATTTCCTCGGTTTATTTATCATAGCCATTGCAATCACCAGCCTGATTTTTTATATATTTACAAACAAATGGATTGTAGTGCCAATTATCAATGTCAGCAAAATTATGAAGAACTTTGGTCACGACGAGTTGCCTACTCTTTTTAATAATATTAAAGAACACAATAAATCCATCCGAAAAGATGAAATAGGAACTATGTCAACTACTTTTGAATGGATGATTTCATCAATTATAAAACGCACAACTGAAAAGGAAAAAGCAGAAGAGAAATTAAGGAAAAGCGAGGAAAGATTAAAAGCAATTTTTGAAGCAAACCCTGATCCTGTTGTAGTATACGACGTCAATGGATATCCACTATATTTAAATCCTGCCTTTACTGAGATTTTTAGATGGACTGTAAATGAATTACAAGGTAGACGGATTCCATTTGTTCCCGAAGACCAGGAAAAATTAACCAATGTAAAAATAAAAGAAATATATAAATCTGGAAATCCTGTTCGATTTGAAACAAAGAGATTCTCCAAACATGGTGAGACTATTGATGTTTTACTTAGTGCAGCAATAATAAAGAGCCTCCAAGGAATCAACACTGGTCTTGTTGTTAATTTGACGGATATTACCGAACAAAAAAATATAGAAGATCAACTCAGGCAGTCTCAGAAAATGGAGGCCATTGGCACTCTTGCCGGAGGGATTGCCCACGATTTTAATAATATTTTGTCTGGTATTTTTGGCTATACACAGCTGGCAGAAATGCATATTAATAACCCTGAAAAAAGTAAGAAAGATTTGGATCAGGTGGTAAAAGGTGCTGAAAGGGCTGCTGAACTGGTACAACAGATTCTAACATTCAGCAGACAGGTGGAATACAAAAAGAATCCACTTGAATTATTTTTTATTGTTAAAGAAGCAATCAAATTTTTACGTTCCTCAATACCCACAACTATTGAAATACAAGAGAGTATATCATCCAGAGCATTGGTTCTGGCAAATTCTACTCAGATACATCAGGTGGTTATAAATCTTTGCACAAATGCTTATCATGCGATGAGTGATTCAGGCGGAATTTTATCTGTTGAATTGAATGATGTAGAAGTTAAACCCCAGAGCGATTCTATGGATAGTGCCAGTAAGCCAGGTAATTATGTTAAACTTGAAGTAAGAGATACAGGTCATGGCATGGATAAAAAAGCTCTGGAAAGAATATTTGATCCTTATTTCACCACAAAAGATGTTGACAAGGGTACAGGTCTTGGACTGGCTGTGGTTGATGGCATTGTAAAAAAGCACAATGGCTTTATCAGAATATATAGTAAAATCGGCCATGGTTCAACATTTCAAGTATTCTGGCCAATAATTGCAAAAGAAGAATTTAATAATTCCTTTGAAAAAAAGAAAACTGGTTTAGCCAAAGGCACTGAACAAATCATGCTTGTAGATGATGAAACAGATATTATTGTAACATCACAGGCAATCCTGGAAAGACAAGGGTATAAAGTAACAGTTTTCAAAGACGGGTTGTCAGCATTACAGGCCTTTACTAAAGACCCGGATTTTTTTGATCTTGTCATTACCGATATGACTATGCCTCAGATGACAGGAGATGAACTCGCTACTAAGATTTTAAAAATTCGACAAAAAATTCCAATCATTCTTTGTACTGGATTCAGCGAAACCATGTCTGAAGAGAAGGCCGCATCTATGGGTATTAAAGGTTTTTTGCTGAAGCCGATGGCAATGAGAGATCTCTCTCAAAAGGTACGTGATGTGCTGGATAAATAATTTATTAGAATGTTCAAATTAATCAGCTCATGGAATTTTTTGAATATCAGGCTCTTTTGCTCAACGGAACTTAAGAACACCATTTATATTATTGAGTATTTGAAAGATAATGATTAATGCAAGTTATCTAATCGCGATAGTCAAGCTCTCTTTTTTATATATTGGTCTTTACCGGTTTCAAGGTTATCTCCGAAGTCGACATTTAGCCGCTTCATAATAGGATCGGAGGGTTGGCCTCTCCATGTATGTTGCGCATTTGTCATCAGTCAATCTTTTTTGATGACCTCGCATGCTTGCATACGAGATGACCTAACCCTTCGAACCGGCAGACCGTGGTTCAAAGTTAATTTGGTTTAACAATAAATTCTTAATTAAGCACTCTATTTTCACCCCATTGAAATGTGCTGTCATCTATCCAGATACGATACAGAATAATGGATAATTTTCTGGCCACAGCTACTTTTGCCTTCTTAAAACCCACACGAGCCGCCAACCGGATACCCCAAGCCTTCAATTTAGACCACTTTTTAACTCGCAGCAGTAATACACCTGCTGCCTCATACAGATAACTTCGCACCCTCTGATCACCGCATTTGGATATTCTTCCTGTTCGATCCACTTCACCGGATTGATAGCGTCCTGGCGTTAATCCGAAATAAGCCCCTACACTGGATGATCGCTTGAATCGGTCAGGATTGTCGATTGCCGTCAACTCATGAACGCGCTTCTCTAAAGATCTTCCATATGCTGGACCTACAATCAAGTCCAAAGGTTTTTAGTATTCCACTCTCATCCAAAACACAGATAAATGTCTCTTGCAATGGCACGTCTAATCCAACATAATGTTTCATGGCCGCTCTCTCCTTTTAGTTTAATACTTTGAGACTGATTATCTCAAATCTCGGTTCTATTGGCGAGAGCAGTTTTTGCAGTCTTTAGCGATTACCCTATGTATGTGTAAGTCTCACTGTGTTGCAAATTTAAAAAATGATTACTCAATCTGACATACAAAAAAATAATTAATTTCTTTGCTTCTACTCGTAATATTGATAAGGTCCTTTTTTAGGTAAAACACAAAGTATTAATAAGGATTTGTCCATGTTCAAACCAAACTATTCATTTGAAAAGCGCCAAAAAGAATTGGCAAAGAAAAAGAAAAAAGAAGAAAAAAGGCAACGCAAGTTGGAGAAACGGAAAAAGACTGTCGAGGAAAA
>JAGLLQ010000394.1 GCA_023140455.1 Desulfobacteraceae bacterium
ATTAAAATTATACAGGAGTTAATAATATGTCATTAAAAAAATTAGATGATTCACTTAATCAGGAAATTAATACTCTTAAAGAAGAAGGACGAGCTAAAATTCCTGAAAGAATTATTGAAAAGTTTTTGCCCCCAAAAGGAGAAAAAGGACCAAGATATAAACTTAAAGGGTATGATAAAGAGTTTATCCGGCTTAATTCAAATTCATATTTGTCACTTTCCAATAATCCAGAAATGATGAAAGTAGCTGACGAGGCCACAAATAATTTTGGTGTAGGTCCGGGAGCTGTCAGGTTTATTGATGGAACATTTATTCATCATGCAAATCTTGAAAAAAGAATCGCACAATTTGTAAACAAACCCAAAGCAAAGATTTTTAACTCGGCATATACAACAAATTTAGGGCTTGCCATTGCCATCAGTAATAAAAAAACATATTGGGTTGGAGATCAACTCAATCATAACAGCATCATAAGGGCCATGCGCATAGCAAATATTCCAAGCCCGAATAAAGGTATATTTAAACATAATGACATGGATGATTTAAAAAGATGTCTTGATGAAGTACCGGAAAGCATGGAAAGAGTACTTGTTATTTTTGACGGTATTTTCAGTATGCGCGGTGACTGTGCGCCAATTGACAAAATTGAAGAAATTGTAAAACAATATGATTCAAAATTTAAAGACGGTGTTGTAACAATAGTTGATGACTCCCACGGAATCGGTGCATATGGAGATACAGGCAGAGGAACTATTGAACATTCTAATGCTTCTCCTGACATCATTGTTGGAACATTTGGAAAAGCATTTGGAGTCAATGGTGGTTTTATAGCAGCAAGTGATTCTGTGATTGAAACAATACGTCAAAAAGCAGATACTTATATTTATACTAATCCACTAAGTGTTGCAGACTGTGCTGCTGCCATTAAGGCAATTGATATTTGCAACAGTGAACAGGGCATTGAACTTCTTAAAAATGTAAAGGCACGCACTGATCAATTCAGGCAGGGGCTGAAAGCCCAGGGCAAAGAAACAATAGAAGGACCCCATCCGGTTGTACCCATGCTTGTAAGGGATACTTTGAAAACACATAATATTGTTAAGTCATTGTTTGAAAATGGTGTGCTTGTTGTTGGGCTGACATTTCCTGTTGTCCCAAAGGGTGATGAAACAATAAGATTTCAAATCAATGCATCACATACAAAGAACGATATTGAATATGTTTTAGGGTTGCTAAAAGATCTTTAACAAAGAATTTTTAACAAGTACAGCTATCAACGTTCAGGGGAACTTTAACAAGGAACTCTGCTCCTTTACCCACATCACTTGTGAGAATAAGCTCCCCGCCCATATCTTTTAAGAGTACCATTACGCCGGCAAGGCCAATACCGTGACTTTCTACTACGTTATTAATTGACGAGCCGCAACTAAAGTAAGAATTAAATATTCTTTCCTGGTCCGCTTCAGCAACTCCTCTTCCATCATCCTTAACCACTATAATCAAATGATCTTCTTTAATCTCACATAAGATTTCAATGATTTCAGAACGGAATTTTAAAGCATTTGTAATAAGATTTCTTAATATTTGTATTACTTTATTTTCATCAAGATAAAGTTGTTGCTCCCAGAGTTCTTTTTCAATTAAAAGTTTAACACCGCTCACAGCAGCAGCGTTCTGAGTTTCTTTTAATGTAGCGCATTTTCTAATTTTTTCAGCAGTTTTTGTAGCAGAAAGGTCAAAGATTTCAATTAAAACATCAGAGACTATAAAAGAAAGACAGGTATCCTTATAAAGCATAATACCTTCACTGGATCTGCCAAGTTCCAATACATCATTTACAATTCTTTTTGTATTGTTTGTATTCCTGAGTATTCTTTTTAAGACTTTTTGTTGCTTTTCGGTTAATGGTCCATATGTGTCAAGTCTATTAAGAAGGGATTTTACACCAGCATCTATAACAGAGATTGGAACTTTAAGGTCATGGATTAGAAGCTCTATTTTTATTTCGCTTTTGCCCATACTATCACTCCAGCTTAAAAATCTTGTATTTTACTTAATATAATAGTAAAGTTGACGCTACTTTAATAAAATTGACACTATGTTATATGAATACTGCATCTTTTGTAAAGTGCTTTGGAGGTTTTTTTAATGAATGAACATAACTCTTCTGATAATGAGTTAATAAAAAAGATAGACGAACTTACTGCTGTGATTTGTGAAGCTCCCATCCCAATGTTGGCTATTAATAACGATCATCAAATTACTCATTTCAATAAAGCATGTGAAGACTTAACAGGTTTTTCAAAAGAAGAGATGATTGGTACGGACAATCAGTGGAAAGCATTTTATTCTGAAAAGCGCCCTATCATGGTGGACTTGATTGTTGAGAAAGCATCTGAGGCTGAAATTGTTCAGCATTACGGTTTTAAATATAAGAGTTTAAGGAGAGCAAAAGAAAGATATGCAGCCGAGGATTTCTTCCCTGACCTTGGCGAGAATGGGAAATGGCTTGCTTTTACAGTTGCACCGATAAAAGATAATAATAATGAAATAATCGGGGCAGTTGAAACTCTTCAGGACATAACTGATGAGAAAAATGCCCAGGAAAAAATGCGTAATTCCAAAAAGCACTATAGAATGCTTGTGGAATTTGTACCATATCCGATTATAGTATACGATAACGAAGGGCTTGCTTCATACCTGAATCCTGCATTTACTCAAACCTTTGGCTGGACACTGGAAGAACTGGAAGGGAAAATCATTCCTTTTGTACCTGAAGAACTGGATAAAGAGACTCAGGATGTACTGAAGAAATTTTACAAGGAACGTTCCCTGACCAGGTATGAAACCCAGAGATACACAAAAGCAGGGGCTCTTCTTGATGTTATTATGTGGGCAACCTCTTTTTCAAGACAAGGGCAGACCTCTAATGAAAATTTTGTTATTTTAAGGGATATCACTGAAGAAAAAAGAATTACTGCCTATAATAAAACCATACAGAGAATAAGTACGGCCCTGCCTGAATACCCTGAGCTTGAAGAGTTGATGAACTATTTAACAAAAGAGATTAAAACTCTTCTTAATACTGAAGGTGCAATAGTACTTTTATATGATGAATTGAAAGATGAAGTCTTTTTTCTCGGAGCTGCATATGATTGCCTAGATACTGAAAAAAGAGCAAAAAAGGTAAGATTTCCAATTAACGAGGTCCTTGCAGGAGAGGTTGTCAAATCAGGCAGGCCGGTAATAGAAAATGATCCTTTAGAATGTGCCAAATATCCTGAAAGAGATAGAAAGCTTGGATATAAAACAAAAAATCTTGTAGTTGTTCCAATTAAAAGCGATGAAAGAATAATTGGTACTCTGGTTGCACTGAATAAAAAGAAAGGTCTTTTTAAAGATATTGATATTGAACTTCTGGAAATGATAGCAGGAACCGTTGCAATTTCCATTGAAAATGCCAGGTTTTCAGAAGAAGTAAAAAAAGCATATAAAGAAGTTGCAATCATGAACCGAGCAAAAGGAAAAGCCATAAATCATCTTTCCCATGAACTCAAAACACCTGTTGCTATTTTAACAGGATCTGTTGGTGCTCTCAAAAAGAAGCTATTGGCCACTGAAGAACAAAAATGGACAAACACAATCGCAAGAATAGAACGAAATCTTCGCAGAATTGTCGAAATTCAAAATGAAACAGCTGATATCATGGAAAATAAGGAGTATTCAGCCCGTAAATTATTATTAAAAATGCTTGATTCCTGTAAAGACGAACTTGAAACCCTTATAGCAGAAAATATAGATAAGAATCTTGAACCTGACGAGATTATGGGCTCTGTTAAACAAATGCTTGATGAAAAATTCGGGCCAAGTGAAAGTGGTAGCGAAAATATTGATCTTAATGCTTTCCTTCCTGTTTTTCATAATGAATTAAAACAGCAATATTCCAACCGTGATGTCAATGTTTCAATTGATATTCATGGAAAAGTACCTCAGATTAGTATACCCCATGATATTCTTTCTAAAATTCTTGAAGGACTCATTAAAAATGGTGTTGAAAATACTCCGGATGGTGGGAGTATAAAGGTAAGCATTGAGAATAATGATAGCAGTGCTTTGCTTAAAGTACATGATTTTGGAGTGGGAATTAAGGAAGATGACAGAACAAGTATTTTCGGTGGCTTTTTTACAACTCAGGAAACACTTCTGTATTCTACGAAAAATCCCTATGCCTTTAACGCAGGTGGGAAAGGAGCCGACCTTTTACGAATGAAGATTTTTTCAGAACGTTTTGGGTTTAGTATCTCTTTAGAATCTCAGCGCTGCAGATTTTTAGTTGAAAATATAGATTCATCATGCCCTGGGAATATTGAAAAATGTAGTTTTTGTAAATCAAAAGATGAATGTGAACAAGCTGGATATACCGTATTTTCTGTATTGTTCCCCGGTATATAAAACAAAACAAAACGAGCGCTCGTTTTTTTTAAAAAAAAGCTTGACTCTGCAAAATTATTTAAATACTATCCATCTGTATGAATACTCTTCAAAGTTTAAATATTTTTGATATTTATGAAAGGAATTCAGGAAAATATGGAAACCTTCCTGCATTAAACTTTAACTCCATAGACTCTACCTATGAAGAACTTTTTGAAAGAACAGCAAAGCTTGCACAGGGGCTTAAAGACTTAAACCTTGAGCCTGGCAGCCGAGTTGCTCTTATATGTCAGAATCATCCCGCATTTTTTCA
>JAGLLQ010000395.1 GCA_023140455.1 Desulfobacteraceae bacterium
TCATCCTGAATATGATCATGGGGTATTTTTTCAAATAATTGTTCGGAAACTTTCTTTTGTTGAATCTTAAATCCAACAATTTGTTTAGCAAATTCTTTTGGAGCTTTAATTCTCACAATCTGGGTTCTGTCACTATCCTTTGTAGCTTTTGCACCAAGGACTTCAAAATCACCAAGGACGTTACCGTCAACATCGACACATTCTGCCTTTTCACCCTTGCTGACAGAGAAATTATAAACCTCATAGGGTAAAAAAACTGTTGGATTTTCTTTATCCTTTCTGAAATCCACAAGTGTAATTGCAAGTCCGGGACATATTGTAAGGCATTTCATGCAACCTTGACATCCTTCTGTATATTGAGGCCTTCCTTTAATAGGATCACCATCCATTACTATGGCTCCTTCAGGACACACTGTAGAGCAGGGATTGCATGGAATTTCCTGTTTACAATGGATAACAGGGAAGATTCCTTCTTCACCTTTAAAAGCTTCAATCTTTTCAGGTTCACCTGGGTGGGATTTTAATATTTCTGCCTTTTCATACCAGGCTTTGGGGATTTCTTTTGCTTGGGGAACAAACTCTTTAACTATTTTTAAACCTGCAATTTTTCCATTGAACATTGCTGAAGATGCTTCTGCAATTTCTGAAGCATCACCTGCTGCAAACACTTTTATACCAGCAATTTTTGCTTCATCTGTGAATTCTGCAACAGATTCAAGGCCAACTGCTATTAATACAGTGTCGCATTCATAGGATTTTTCCGTGCCATCAATTGTCTGAAAATTCTCATCGACCTCTGCAATAGTCACAGAACTTACAGTCTCTTTACCATTGGCTGATACAATAGAATGTGATGTATAAATTGGAACTCCAAGCCTGGCAAGCTTGTCTTCATGGACTTTATATCCACCGCATTGAGGGAGAGCTTCTGCAAGCCCCACAACATTAATACCTGCCTGGAGAGCATGATATCCTGCAATAATACCAACATTACCTCCACCAATAATGAAAAGCTTTTCTGTGGGTTTAACAAGATCACGATTTACAAGAGTCTGAAAAGCACCAGCTCCATATACACCGGAAAGAGAATTGCCTTTGAATCGTAAAAACTTTTCTCTGGCGCCTGCTGCATTTAATATAATTTTTGGAGTAACAAGCTTGTAAACACCATCTTTTAGGATACCAACTTTTTTATCATCAAATACATACAATGCAGTAGAATTTTTCCAAACCTCAATATAATCGCTATGTTCAACCTCATCTGCAAGCATCCTGCCGATATCCATTCCTCTCATACCTGCATGGGAATCTTCCACTGAACCAAAAAATTTATGGGTTTGAAGCACAAGTTTTCCACCAAGTTTATCCTTGTCATCAATAAGAATGGCTTTAATTTTATTCTCATTGAGCTGTATTGATGCAGATAATCCGGCAGGTCCTCCTCCAATGATTAGAACATCTGTTTTAATATGCTCAATATTGCTTATATCAGGTTCTTCTTCAACATCAGGGAGTTTAGGAAGCCCTTCCACGCTTTCAACAAACATATTTTCCTTAACCTGGGTCATACAGGCTTTAACCGGAATCCCATTAGCAATTACAGTGCATTTTGCGCATTGACCATTGGCACAGAAAATCCCCTGGGCAGATTCATCTTTATGATGATGCCCAAAAATTTTTATCCCGTTTGCAAAAAGTGCTGATGAAATAACTTCATTTTTTTTTGCAAAAATTTTCTCTTTGTTCCAGTAAAATGCAACTTCATCCTTTTCCTGAATCGGGAGAACAGGGTGTTTTTCAATTCTGTTCTTTGTCATATTTTCTCCTGTTACAATAATATGTATTATATTGTATCTATTAATTATTTATGTCTTTATAGAATGGTTAAACCATTCTAATCAATATGTCAATATTTTATTTCACTTCACTTATTCCATATTGTTTTTTTTCCCCTATACTGATATTATTTTCTAATAACTTTTGATTAAAAGTGTAAAAGGCATGAGTATCCAATTTTTAGGTAAAACATTAAAAAATACAATGGTTCTTGCATCGGGAATCCTTGGGAACAACAAGGATATCCTTGAGCGGGTATATAATAATGGATGTGCCCTTGTTACCATGAAATCCATTGGCCCTGCACCAAGAGACGGACATAACAACCCCACGGTTATTGACTTGGGTCACGGTATAATCAATGCTGTGGGCCTGCCCACCCCGGGATATGCACATATGAAAAAAGAATGGAAAGATCTTGAAAAAAGAGATTTTCCATTATCTGCAAGTATCTATGGCGGTTCTGTTGAAGAGTATGCAGAGGTTGCAAAGTTTGTATCTGAGCAAAAACCAGATATGATCGAAATAAATATTTCCTGCCCAAACTCTGAAAAGCACGGCATGATTTTTGGCGTGCATGCCAAATCTGCCCATGAAGTTGTTGCTGCTGTAAAAAAAGTCATCAATGTTCCTTTGATTGCCAAACTTACACCCCAGGCTCCTGATATTGCAGAGATAGCAAAAACCTGTGAAGATGCCGGTGCTGACGCTATCTGTGCAATCAATACAGTTGGCCCGGGAATGGTAATTGATATTGAGTCAAGAATGCCTGTTCTTGACTTTAAAAAAGGGGGGCTTTCAGGTTCCATGATCAAACCGATTGCCATACGTTGTGTTTATGACATATACAAAGCAGTAAAAATACCCATTATTGGACTTGGCGGTATTTCTACAGGTGATGATGCAATTGAAATGATTATGGCGGGCGCAACTCTGACAGGTATAGGGAGTGCTGTACAATCCAGAGGTATAAATGTATTTGAAAAAGTAGCACAGGAAATGGCTGCATGGCTGGATAACCATAATTGTACAATTGATGATATCAGAGGTGCTGCCCATTAATAATACAAAAAAACATATCATGCTGAAAGTTGCAGATAAAATAGAGGAGAACCCCGAGTTTGCAACGCTTTTGTTTGACTCTTCTATAAAATTTAAGCCAGGACAGTTTGTGATGCTCTGGATTCCTGGTATTGATGAAAAACCTTATACTCTTTCTTTTGTTACGGGCAAAAGTTTTGGAATCACCATTGAGGCAAAAGGTATTTTTTCAAAAAAAGCAATCTCTTTAGAAAAAGGAGATCTTGTTGGTATCAGAGGGCCCTTTGGAAACGGATTCACCTTGCCTGAGCCAGAGGATAAAGTTGCAATAGTAGCAGGTGGATGCGGAATGGCTCCCCTTGCACCACTGATAGATAAAATTATTAATAATACCTATACTATCACCTGTATTCATGGAGCAAAATCAAAAAATTGCCTTTTGTATAAAGAGAGGTTCAAGCTTAAACGTAATTTTTGTACTGATGATGGAAGTTTTGGACAGAAAGGACTTGTTACTGAT
The DNA here is from genome assembly GCA_023140455.1 of Desulfobacteraceae bacterium. The sequence continues at coordinate 3,398 of JAGLLQ010000395.1, forward strand.
ATTCTTAACGAAAAGATAGCTACGGGTTACATTTTTGACAAAATTTATGCCTGTGGACCTGAAATTATGATGCATAAAGTTTTTGATATCTGTGAGAAACATCAAATCCATTGCCAGGTGTCTCTTGAGAGATATATGAGATGCGGCTTCGGACTCTGCGGTGCCTGTGTCTGCGGCAAGGAAGTAGTCTGTAAAGACGGGCCGGTCTTTGGACCTGAAAAACTCAGAACCATGGAAGACTTCAACAAAACAGCTCTATTAAAATCCGGGAAAGAAGTTGCCTTGAATGATTATTTTGCATGGCGACATCCCTGATCTCTTAACCTGTTACAAATTAAGGAAAAACCAATGACATATAAAGAAGAATTTATTGAATTTCTTGTTCAATGCAATGCTCTCAAATTAGGTGAGTTTACTTTAAAAAGTGGTAGAGTTGCCCCATATTTTATCAACACCGGTATGTTTGACACCGGAGCTAAAATCCATAAACTTGGACAATTTTATGCCCATGCAATTAAAGAACATTTTTCCGATAAGTTTGATGGCATATACGGACCTGCTTACAAAGGCATACCTTTGTGCATATCAGCAAGTATTGCTTTGAATGAGATGGGTATTGATAAAGGATATGTTTTTAATCGGAAAGAAGCAAAAACCTATGGAGATAAAAGTACAGTAGTTGGCATGGAATTAAAAACAGATTCAGAGCTTATTCTCATTGATGATGTAATTACTTCCGGCAAAGCCATAAGAGAATCCCTTGTAATCCTTAAAGCCAATAATAATCCCAGGGTCAAAGGGATTATCATCAGTGTTGACCGTCAGGAAAAAGGAAAAACTGCAAAAAATGCTCTAAAAGAAGTGGAAGAAATTTTAGATATCCCGATTTATCCGATTGTTACCATCACACAAATAAAAAAATATCTTCATAATAAAGAAATAAACGGAGAGATTTATCTTGATAATGCTATGCTTGAAAAAATAGATGCTTATCTTGCTGAATACGGTGCCGAATAAAATATATCTGTATCAATTGTTCTAAGCTTTTTATCTTTTACTATGATCTTGCCATCAATAATTACATCATTTACATCAGAGCCTTTAACATTATAAACAAGGTGTGAAACAGGATTATACATGGGAACCAGATGAGGTTTATTCATATCTATGATGACAATATCTGCCTGCTTACCTTTTTCTATAGAGCCTATTTTATCCTTAAGTCCGATTGCCTCAGCACCGCCTGTTGTTGCCATTTGAAAGACTGTTTTTACGTCCATTATAGTCGGATCATGGTTTACAACCTTATGAATTTTAGCGAGGGAATCCATTTCAGTAAACAGATCAAGATCATTGTTACTTGCAGAGGAATCTGTACCAAGCCCTGTTATAATACCATTCTCTAAAAATGCCGAAACAGGAGCTATGCCCGATGCAAGTTTCATATTGCTTTCAGTTGCTGTGGAGACTT
>JAGLLQ010000396.1 GCA_023140455.1 Desulfobacteraceae bacterium
TTTGGTTCTAGAACCATCAGGTCATTGGGGCAAATGTACATACATGCTGTTTTGTCCCCACCCTTGCAGCCGTCACATTTTTCTGCAATTACAAAAGATGGCATTTAAATACCTCCATAAATTAAGTTAACAAAATATTGCACAAATCAATTGTGCTACACTAATTTTTTTTCTACCTATAAATTAAACCGAATAAAAATATTCAATTTAAATGTTCTAAGCTTTTTTGTTAAGTAACGCTCATGTTTTAGCTACAATGTAGCTTCACACCTCAATTCGAGCATTTATAAACGTTTCAGGAATAGCATCATAAAGATAATTTTGTCAAGCAATTTCAATAAAAGGTTTGTAATATATTTTATATATTTAATAAACTAAATTCAGCCACAATATGTATAAATTATTAGAAATTATTAACAAGATATAGTTATTAATATGTAAAATAAATTTAAAAAAAGAATCTGGATTTAAAGTTAAATAATTGATAAATTCAATCTAAAGTTTTGCTATAAAAAATTTAAATTAAAGGCTTAAAAAATATGAATGAAGACATGATCCCGGTTTCACTGGATGATAAATTAACATTTGAATGCTCTTCTGCAATTTCTTGTTTTAATGAGTGCTGCAGAGATCTTAATCAGTTTCTGACTCCCTATGATATTTTACGGTTAAAAAATAATTTAAAAATTAAATCAGGCGAGTTATTAAGAAAATATACTTCAATGCACAAGGGACCCGGAACAGGGCTTCCGGTAATAACTTTTAAACCTGATCCGGACTCCGGCCATGCATGCCCGTTTGTTACAGAAAAAGGGTGTTCAGTATATGAGGACAGACCTGCATCATGTAGAATGTATCCTTTGGCACGCGCTATCACAAAGTCTAGAGAGACAGGTGAAATAACAGAATACTATGCATTAATAGAAGAGCCTCATTGCAAAGGATTGGGGCAAAAGAAAAATCAGACAGTAAAGCAATGGATTGCAACCCAGGGAGTTCAAATTTATAATGAAATGAATGATAAGCTTATGGAGATTATCAGTCTTAAAAATATGATGATGCCAGGAAAGCTTGAAGGTGTGCAGGAGGACAATTTTTACCTTGCATGTTATGACTTGGATGGATTCAGGGATAAAATCATCAATGATGATTTGCTTTCAGATTTGAGTGTTCCGGATTCTGTTTTACAGAAAATCAAAGAAGATGATCTTGCATTACTTGATTTTGGATTTGAATGGATAAAATATTTTCTTTTTGGTAAGGATATGAAGTTTGTTTAATGAGTTTGGTGTTAAATTGATGCTTCAACTTAAGGTAATGATGCATGAAAACAGATGGCAAAATTGCACTTATTCTGGGTGCTGTTAAGGGAATCGGGAAAGGAATCGGGCTTGCTCTTGCAAAAGAGGGTGTAAGGCTTGTTTTGACAAGGCATGACTGGGAAGATAGTTTTAAAGCCATGGAAAAAGATTTTAAAAATTCCAATGCCGAACATATGATCATAACAGCAGACCTGAGAGATATTAAAAGCATTAAGAAATTGAT
>JAGLLQ010000397.1 GCA_023140455.1 Desulfobacteraceae bacterium
ACACCCATTTCTTCATCTTCTATTCTATGCATTGTACTTTTTGCATAGGATTTGGGCGCTTTTAAATATGTTGATGCATAGACAAGCTTTATTGCTTTAATAAGTCTGTCAAAACGTGTATCAAAGTCCGGATCGCTGTTTGGCAGCATATAAGTTCTGTAAAGCCCTGCAAAAGGCTGATAATGTGCATCTTCAAACAGACTTGAAGATCGGACAGCTATGGGAAACTTTGCATATTCCAGGTATGTTCTTAAATTAGTTTCAAGCCAGTCCGGCATCTTAGCATCTAAAAACTGTCTGATAATTTTTTCATCCTCATAATGAGCTGATTCCTCAAGCAATAACGACAAATCATTTACTGCAATAAAAGATTTAAATCCTTCAGTGGTAATTACAAGTGTTTTAGGGACACTGAATTCAACATCAGGAAATTGATCCTTTAAAGACGAGCTCTTTTTAAGTTGAGATGCCATAAATGCAAGCCCTCTTGCCTTACCTCCAAGAGAACCTTTTCCAATTTTAATAAAAGTAATATCTGAATCAAACTGATTTGCATTAAAATCTATAACAACGCCCTGGCTGCTGCCTTTTCTTCTCTCATTGATAGTTGCAATAAGAAAATTTCTCATATCTTTAACTAGAGGAAAGTCTCTGATTTTATATGGTCTTAATTTAATGGCAAGGTCTATTTCAGATCTTGCCATGAGCCATCTTGAAAAATCATTATTTCTGGCATGATAGACTACTGATTTATCGGGAATATCAGGCAAAAGTTTTTCTATTTTCCGCAAATCAGAAGCGCTTGCAATCTTCTTCCCGTCCGGCATTCTAAATATAAAATCACCAAAACCCAAATATTTTATAAAAAACTTTTGAATTCTATCATTTAAATTTAAAGAATTTTTATTAATAAATACAGCCGGAATCTGAGTTATTTTCTCCCTTAACTGCTCTTCTGTACTTAATGCCAAAAGGGGCAGGTCAGGATTCTCTTTTTTTATCTTTGTTAAAAGATCATATCCGGCTTTTACATAAGGCAGTCCATTTTTTGGAAACCTCATATCAGAAAAAATACTGAGTATATATGGTTTATACTTTGTATAAAGAGTCCAGGCTTCTTCATAATTTTGTGCGACAAGGACTTTTGGCCGGCCTCTCATTTGTAAAAGTCTGTGATCTTCATTCAATGAGTCATCAATAACAGCCTGTGTCTGTTCAACTATTATCTTATATAAAACAGGTAAAAATGCAGAAAAATGATATGGTGAATCTTCAACCAAAATTATAACCCGGACATTGGCATTATCTGTATCAAACTCTACATTCATCTGATCTTCACGATTTTTAATAATAGCAAGCAGCAAGTCTGCATTACCGCCCCAGACATATACTCTGTCAATAGTGCCTTCATCTTTTCTATCTATATAATTATGAATGTTACAGGTATTATGCACAAGCAGATAAAAAGGCAGGTCTGCATATTCTTTTTTTACCTGTTCTCCAAAGTCATATACACTGATATCATCCAGGCTGGGCATGGCAATAATCAAATCAAACTTTTTCTCTTTAAGTTTCTTAAATGCTTTATCAACAGATGAAACCCAGGACAGCTTTAGGAGGTCTCGACAAATTCAACCCACGATATTCATTGATAATTCTTGTGGCAAGCCTTCCTTCCTCCTCCATTATAAAGGCATCATAAGGGCATGAAACAAGAAGAATTTCCTCAACCTTCTCTTTCATCAATTCATGATAAATCTTAAAAAAAGGATCATACTTGTCTTTGCTGTTATTTTTTACTTTTTCCATAAAAGAATAGTACCCTGCAAAAGAATGAAAATCAAAT
>JAGLLQ010000398.1 GCA_023140455.1 Desulfobacteraceae bacterium
AAGTCAATTGTGGCATCATCCAGATAGTTCTTATACTCGGGATGATCTTTTAAATGCTCGGCCAGAAGCTTGACATAATTTTTGGTCCGTTTGATATGACCGCCGGTTTCAGGATCACGGTATTCTGCCAGAGTTCCCAGAGTTTCAATGGTGACTTCCTGAGTCAGTTCCAGTTCTTGAGTCCGCGCTCTTACAAGTTGTTCCAAGTGATCGCGGTGCAACTTTAATTCCAGTTGATTACGGACTCTGGCCTTGACCAGATGAGAGCTGAATGGTTTGGTAATATAATCTACTGCGCCAAGAGCAAGCCCTTTTGCTTCATCCTGCTCCTTGGCAAGAGCAGTCAGAAAAATAATGGGAATTTCTTTGGTGGTTGTATCCTGTTTTAGTTTTCTACACACTTCATACCCGTCCATACCCGGCATCATAATATCCAACAGGATTAGAACCGGTTGATGTTCATGAATATATTCCAGAGCAGATTCACCATCCATGGCAACACTGACATCATAATCATTGCCAAGTGCTTCTACCAGAATATCCACATTTTCTTCTGTATCATCAACAATCAATACATTGCATTGTGATAAATCAATCATTTTACCTTCCCCATTTGTCTTCATAATTCTTATTTACAATTAATCTTCACAAACCGGAAATGACAGGGTGCACATTGTCCCCATTTTTGTATCTGAACTGAACTTGATGCTTCCGTTATGGTCATCCACGATTTTTTTAACAAGGAAAAGACCCAGACCAGTGCCTTCATCTCTGGTGGAATAACATTCATTAAATATTAGAGGTTTAATGTCTTCCGGAATACCAGGACCATTATCCTGTATTGAGAACATGACACTCCTATCTTCATGCCACATGCGTAAGGCTATTTTTTGTTCTTTCTGAGTCTCTATTGCCTGACAGGCGTTCATAAAAAGGTTGAGGAATACTCGTTTTAATTGATAGCCTTTACATTTAACTAAAGGAAGGCTGTCTGGAATATTACGGTCTATTTGACCTTTGAATCGTTTAGCATACATATCCAGTGGCTGTAGCAGAGGAAGTAATGATTGTGAATAGGCTTTTTCTCCAATATTTCGAAGATAACTGGTATATCCTCTACAAATTTTACAAGCAAGGAATGCATTTTTTTCAATCAAACTAAGGTTTTTATCGATTTCTTCAAAGTCAGTCATATCAGGGAGAATAAGATATCTCAGCAATTGCGCAGGGGCAAGAATCAACGTCAAAATATTATTTATATCATGTGCCAATCCACCAGTCTCAATGCCGATATCTGCCTTGTGCTGAAGAATCTCAGCTTCATGGTTTAAAAGAGAAATGCAACTCTTAAGCTGATCATGCTGCTGTTTTAGCTTAAGATGGGTAGAAACCCGGGCCTTAACTATTGAAGGAGAGAAGGGCTTGGAAATATAATCAACAGCCCCCAGTTCAAACCCTTTTGTTTCATCTTCTTCTTCACCTTTTACAGTAACAAAAATAACAGGAATATCCGGACCAGTTCCATTTTTTTTCAATCTTTTACATACTTCATAACCGTCCATACCAGGCATCATTATATCCAGCAAGATAAGATCCGGTGACTCCTCTGTAAAGGTTTCCAGAGCAGATTCACCATCTATAGCAACACAGATTTCATAGTCAGTGCCTAATGTCTCAAGGAGAAGATCGATATCAGATTCTGTATCATCCACGATTAAAATTTTACTTTTTTTAAAGTTTGTCATTTAAATATCTCCGGTTTCTTCAATTTTTTTTATAAGTAGAGTTAGTATTTTTTCAGCATCCTTAAAGTTATATTTGCTGATAAATTTGTTCAGTTTCTCAATTTCTCCATTGTATTGCTCAGGCCAGGTAAAATTTACAATTTTTACTGAAATCTCTTTGCTCTGCTTGGGTCTCCTCTTTTTGATAAATGGTTTTAATGATAGAAGCAGTTTAAAAAGTTCTTGACTGGAACCTTGTTTTTTATGATCCATAGCCTGTTTTTCATTTTTTTCTTTTTCTTTAACTAAAGGCTGTAATTCAGACATAATTACTAAAAGGACAGAGTTAAAATCTATCAGTAAAACCTCGATCTGTTCAGCGCTGTTTTGTCTGATAGCCTCATCCAGCTTTGCAGCAATTTCATGAAGTTTATGGGCACCTATATTTCCTGCAACTCCTTTTATTGTGTGAGTCAAAAGTTTTGCATGATCCATCTCTTTTGCAATAAGTGCTTTACGGATCTGCGTGGCCACATCCTGGTAATCCCGGTGAAATTTAAAAAGAAGCTCCTTGTACAGTCTGATATTCCCACCAACCCTGCGAAGACCATCTTTGGTTGAAATACTTGCTATAACAGGGATAGTCACTTGTTCTTCTGGCTTGTCAAGGGATGTGGAAAGCTGTGCAATCTTGTTTGTGATTTTGCGGTCGCAGGGTTCGATCCATTTAAGCAATGTGCGGTAAAGCTCGTCTATATCTATTGGCTTGGTAATATGATCATTCATTCCTGCTTTTATGGATTTTTCTTTGTCTCCGGCCATTGCATGGGCTGTCATGGCAACAATAGGTAATTTATCAATACTTTTCCCATTCATTGCCCGTATCTTTTTTGTTGCTTCAAGGCCATCCATTTTCGGCATTTGAATATCCATGAGGATTAAGTCAAAATCCTCTTTGGCTGCAGCCTGGACACTTTCTATACCATTTCTGGCAAGTACAACAACAAGGCCCACTTTTTCCAATAGCTCTGATGCAACCTGTTGGTTAATTTCATTATCTTCCACCAGAAGAATTTTAGCCCCACTGATTTTTTGAGAGACTTCAATTTCAATATTATCTCTCCTGAATAGCCGATTTTTTTTAATTACTTCATGACCGAAACACTCCATTATCGTATCAAAAAGCACAGATCTGCTCACGGGTTTTGCCAGAAATTTTTTCAAACCGATTTTTCCTGCCTGCTGCATGATTTCTTCTTTTTCATAGGCGCTTACCATCAGTATTTGGGGGGTGAGGGGAAGGTTTGAATTTTCCTTGATTCGGCTTGAGGTTTCAATGCCGTTCATATCCGGCATTTTCCAATCAACAAGTACAAGTTTATAGGGATCACTGTCCGGTGCATTTCCCAAGACCTCAAGCGCTTCTTGACCGCTGCCCACTACAGTTGCACGACAGGAAAAAGACTCCAGATGACTTTTCAGTATAGCTCTTGCAGTTGGGCTGTCATCAATGACCAGAGCTTTTAAACCGTGGATATGTGTGGCTGGCAAAATTTTGTCAGCTTCTTTGTATTCTACATGGCATCCAAAAACAGCTGTGAAAAAAAAAGTACTTCCAACACCAGGCTCACTCTCAACCCAGATTTTTCCATCCATCATCTCCACCAGATGTTTGCAAATTGCCAGACCCAGTCCACTTCCACCATATTTACGGGTTGTGGAGCTGTCTGCCTGGCTGAATGATTTAAAGAGCCTGCCAATCTGTTCCTTACTCAGACCGATACCTGTATCCTGAACAGATATCTCTAGAGTTACTGTCTGATCTTCTTCAGACAAAACCCCGGCAGAAACAATAATTTCTCCGGTATCTGTAAATTTTATGGCATTGTTTACAAGATTAATCAGTATCTGGCGCAATCTTAAAGGATCTCCGATCAAGCGGTTTGGTACATTGTGAGAAATTTTAAAATGGGTTTCCAACCCCTTTTCTTCTGCCTTGAAACTGGTAACATTGGCAAGGGTGTTAAGAACATCATCAAAGAAAAACACAGTATGTTCCATATCAAGCCTGCCCGCTTCTATTTTTGAAAAGTCAAGGATATCATTGATTACTCCCAAAAGAGCATGGGCTGACGAGTTTGTTTTTTCAATGTAATCATATTGCTTGGCTGTCAATTCAGTTTGCAAAGCAAGCTGACTCATGCCAATAATGGCATTCATGGGAGTACGAATTTCATGACTCATGCTGGCAAGAAACTGGCTTTTAGCCTGGGTTGCAGCTTCAGCTTTTTCTTCAGCCTTTTGTCGCTTGATCACCTCTTTTGTAAGGCGCCGATTCCAGTAGCCAAGGATCATGACACCAAACATTATTGGAATTAGTATCTTCCACAGCAGAGAATAATCAAAGCCTTTTTCATAACGCACACTGATCCACTGATTATAAATAGCATTATGTTCAGCAGCAGTTATGGCATCTAAGGCCTTGTTTAAAATAGTGGTGAAAACTGGCCAATCCTTGCGCACTCCCATACTTTGTTCATAGCGATAGGGTGTCTCTCCAGAAATCTTAATCTGTGAATACCCGAGTTGACCAATGTAATAACCGGTTACAAGAGTATTACCGATAAATGCATGAATTTCTGATTTTGACAGTTTTTCAAGTCCTTCAGCTGTACCCTGAACTCGAACTTGTTTGATCAGGGGATGATTTGCAGTTAGTAACTCCTGGATTGCATAACCTTTGCATACGCCAACTTTGTAACCATTTAGTTCTTCAATGTTGCCGATGTAAGGTACTTCTGGTCCAGTAAAGATAGCGATGGGAAAACTATTGTATGTATCGGTGAAGTTGATGAATTCTTTTCGTTCCGGAGTGCGTTGCAGGGAAGTGAACAGATCCAATTCACCCTTTTTAAAGGAGGCCATTGATTCTTGCCATGAGAGTTCTTTAGCAATCTCAAACTTTATTTTTAGTATTTCTTCCAGCTTGATGATATAGTCGGATGAAATCCCCTGAAACAGCCCTTCTTTATCTATAAACTCCAAGGGTGCCCAGTTGCGATCAATGCCAGTGCGGATGACCGGATGTTCCCTAAGCCATTGACGCTCAAAAGCAGTCAAAGCTATTGTGGGTGTCTTTTTTATAAAAGTTAATCCCCACTTTGTATAAATATTTTCCATATCCACAGGAGTAACAGCGTTTTGTGCTTTTTTTAAAATAGAATACAGTATGGGCGAGTCTTTGTGTGTCATGACATGCAGATCCATTACCTTGAACTTGGCCATGTCAATATCGTGGAGTATTTTAACATTACCCATAAAATGCTTTTTGATCAGGTATTCAGTAACTGCCAGATTGTCTATATAAGCATCTGCCTTGCCCTTGGAGACAGCGTTCAAAGCATCCAGCGGATCTTTGGCCATGAAAAACCGAATTTCAGGATAATTTTTTTTTATAATTTTGTGGGTTGCCCAGTCTTTGATAATAGCAACTACTCTGCCGTTCAGATCTTTTAATTTTAGTGTTGTAATATCAGTATCCTTGACGACCATGACATTGCTTAGCCGGATATGGGGAGGAAGATAGTTGGAAAAAATTTTTCGTTCATCTGTCATCATGCATGGATGCACAATATCAATCTCTTTGTGTTTGAATTTTTCCAGGAGTTCAGACCATGGCCCTTGAACAAATTGCAGATTGGCGCCTATCTTCCGGGATAAAAGTTTGAGATAATCAATGGATATCCCTTTGGATTCTTTATTGTCAACAAAGTCTATAGGAGGCCAGTCCAGCTCACTGGAAACTTTTAATATTGGGTGGGCTTTCAGCCATAATTTTTCTTCTGGTGTTAGATTGATAAAAGAGGCCTCAGGCCGCTTTTTCTCTGGTGTTACCCACTGGTTGATAATGGCTCTTTTCTCTTTTTGGGAGATATTATCAAGCGCCTTTTGCAGAATATCTCTGAGAATCGGCATATCCTTACGTGTGCCAATAGAAAGGATAGACCCGGGTTTTTTTAGCCTGCCATGTGTTCGCAGGTTGGTTATCACTTCCTTTTCGATCAGATAGAGCGCAACGCTTCGGTTGCCAGCATAAGCATCAGCCTCTCCCCGGGATACAGCTCCGAGGGCGTGGGCAGTGTCACGATACTTCCTGATATTGACAAAGGGATAGTTTTGCTTGAAATATTTTACATTGCCAAAACCTTTTTCAAGGGCAAGGGCCTTTCCGTTGAGATCTTCCTCGTTGTGCAGAAAGGGAGTCTCTTTGCGTGCAACAATAACATGAGGTACTTCCATATATGGACGGGTAAAGTTGAAGTGAATCTCCCTGTCCTTTTTGGGAGTGATATCCATGATGGCATCCAGCTGTTTTTCCTTGACATCATCATATATCTTTTTCCAGGGACCTGGCACGATTTTCAATGTCCCGTCAAGGCGTCGGTTGAGAGCCTCAATATAGTCAGAACCAATTCCACCTGGAATACCATTACTATCAATAAAATTAAATGGGGGCCAGGCATCCATGGTGCCTATGCGAATTTTCTTATGCTCTGCCAGCCATATTCTTTCTTCCATATTTAATTGCATTGTTGATTGGCTTATGGAGTCATCATATAGGTACCATCTGTGTTTCAGGGTAGCATACTCATCTGCACTGACCATATCCATTCCCTTTTGAAGTATGGAAACAAGTTCAGACCAGTCATTTCGCACACCAATTCTCCACTTTGACTTGTTCAGCAGCTCAACTTTGCTGGTAAAGGAGAGAACAACATTATTAATGAAATTTGAGGCGATCACATAGTTGCCCACAGCCAAGCTGTCGAGCATTGCATCTGCCTGATTTGTAGATACTGCTGTAATACTTTTCAAGGTGGACTGGGTGAGCAGTAATTTAATATCAGGGCGATATTCTTTCAGATAGCGATGTGTATAGAAGTCTTTAATCACAGCCACTCTTTTACCAGTCAGGTCGTCTATACTCTTGAGATGCCGATCTTCTATGCGGGTGAATACTGCTGCAGGGGTGCTGGCATAGTGTCTGGTGAACAATAGTTTTTCTGCACGCTGCTTGTTCCAAACAATATTGAGCATCAGATCCAATTCTTTATCATAAGATTTTTGTAGTAAGTCGCTCCAGTTACCAGAGATAAATTCTAATTGTATACCGATCTTCTCAGCAATCAGCTTGATGTAATCTATTGAAAAACCGCTTGGCACTCCATTTCCAACAAAATTGATTGGCGGCCAGTTAAGCTCGCTTGAGACCCTGATCACTGGATGTCGCTTTATCCAGGTTTGTTCCTCCATAGTCAGTACTGCCCGATCTGATTTTTTGGTGGTAGCATCATGGGAATCGACGGCCCAGGCTTGCTGAAAATTTAGCGAAAATAGTAGAAGAAAGTACAGAAACAGTTGTTTCATAATACTCCTTAACCTTTATTGGCAAGGCGATAAAAATTTAATATAAATTCGTCAGTCTAAGTTAATATATGATACCTGATATATTAATAGAATGTCAATGATTTACAAAACTTATGTGCTCAAAAATATTTCAAACAAGATTATATTATTGCTACTTCAAAGATCGCTCATCCAACATTGTTATTGCTTTTATCTGCCTGGCAAAATCTTTAGCAGTAAATGACGGTAACTGGCATATTCCATTTTCACACACATAGGCAGTAGATTTCCCATTGATAACAGTTCTTCCTTCTACAATCGGAACAAGTGCTGCAAGCTTTTCTGCATGTTCTCCTTCCTCTACCTGAATTAACACTTTGTTGGGAAGATATGTCTTTCTGAGTTCCTTTAAAAAGAAGTCCTTCCCAAATGAGTTACCTTTTGAAAATACAATAACCACCCCTTTTGGCGAATCCAAAGAAAAGTCAATAGCAAGCATCATTTCTGACAGACCAAGGGGGTTGGATTCCAGTGCTTTTGAAAAGGCAGCAAGAGCGTTTATCGCCCTTTTTCTGTAAAGGTCATTGCCGGTAAACTCATAAAGCCTTAAAAGGTTCATAACAGCAATAGCATTTCCAGATGGAATGGCACCGTCATATCCTGGTTTTTCTCTTGCAATCATTTTTTCATGGTTATCTGCCGTCATGAAATAGCCACCGTCGATTTTATCTTCAAAATGGTCTAATATGAATTTATCAAGTTCTAAAGCAGTCTTAAACCATAGGGGATCAGGATCTGCTTCAAACAGATCTAAGAGTGCTGCAATTAAAAACGCATAATCGTCAAGATAGGCTTTTTGACCGGTCATACCGTCCTTAAATGATCTGAGCAATTCTTTATTTTTATACAAATTTTTAATAATAAAGCCTGCAGCTTTTTTTGCAGTCTGGATATAATCAGGATTATTAAGCAAAAGACCGGATCGTGCGAATGCTGAAATCATCAGCCCGTTCCATGCTGAGATGACCTTGTCGTCCCTGTGCGGGCGGACCCGTTTGGCCCTTGCTTCCAGGAGCTTCTCTTTGGCGCTCGCAAGAATATCCTCTATCTC
>JAGLLQ010000399.1 GCA_023140455.1 Desulfobacteraceae bacterium
GCATTCAAGCTTTTTTTTATAATTTTTTTGTCAAGCAGTGCTTTGGCTCGATTTATCATTGATGCAAGTAATACCTGCCAGATCATGGCTATAATAAAATGAAGTCCTGCAAGGAAAAAAGTTTGGGAAAAAGCTGGCCTTAAAGGGTCAATAAATTGAGGTAAAAATGCCATATAAAAAACAATAGCTTTTGGATTAAGAATGTTACAGAATAACCCTTCTTTAAAAGAACGTCCTGCAATAAAAGAATTATCTGTTCTTGTTTTCCCGTTATTTGAGAGATTATAGTTGTTGCCGGCAGCATTTTTTAAGCTGACAGCTCCAAGAAAGAAAAGATAAGCTGCTCCTGCAATTTTTAAAAGGCTGAATGCCCATGCTGATTGTAAAATGAGAACAGAGATACCGACAGAAGATATAATCGCATGAAAGAAGAGGCCGGAACAGATGCCAAGACTTGTTGTAGTTCCGTCCCACCATCCACCGCGGGTTGTGTTACGTATAACAAGCATAGTATCTACACCGGGAGTTAAAGTAAGGAGTGTGATTGGTATCAGGAAGATAAGAATATTTGTCATGTCAAATTAATACCTTTAAATATTAGTAAAGCAATTGAGAATAGCGATTAATTTGAAAGAATTCAAGGTTTTAATTTTATCATTTATTAAAATTTGACGGCATCAGTATTTAGTATTATATTAGCTTTAATTTTTACAGATTAAAAAATAGGAACAACAATGAAAATAAATTTACAGATAGAAGGATTGCCGGCTCTTTATAAAATCTTTAACAGAAAAAAGAAATTGGATTTTGAGTTTGCCGGAAATACTTTGCAGGATGTGATTGATGGATTGATTAAAAAATATGGTCAGAAAGTCAAAGATATTCTGCTGGATAAGCAAAATGAAGTTGATATAGAATTAAGAGTGGTTGTAAATATGTCAAAATATTTATCCTATGGAGAACGAATGGATAAAACTTTGAATAACGGAGATACTCTCCACATAATGACTGTGGGCTGAGGTTGATTTTTAGCAGCCAGTCTGGTTGCTTTTCGTAATAAAATTCGTAAAATCTTGCTAAATCATTTTTTTTGATATACTCTAATAATATCAATTAAACATACTGTATATGGAGGTCAGTTTATAAGGCTGATCGCTCGGTTTTGAACCGGGCATTTACTATTCGGAGGATTGAAATGTTAAATAAAATGAGTTTGGCGAAAAAAATTACCGGTGGTTTTTTAATCATTCTTACTTTGTTAATTGCTATAGCTTTTGTTGGACGATTCAGTATGACAAAGGTGGTAACGAAAGTTGATTCTGCAAATCAATTTCAACTCCTTGTTAATCATGTTTTAAATGCCAGGCAGAATGAAAAAAAGTTTATATTATCTAATAGCGTTGAAGCTGTTGACAAAGTGAAGCAGGAGCTTACCCAGTTAAAGACTAAGACACAAGATATTTTATCTACTTCAAAATCTGAAGATACAACAAAACAGACAAACGAAATATTAAAGGAATTGGCTAAATATAATA
>JAGLLQ010000004.1 GCA_023140455.1 Desulfobacteraceae bacterium
GGAACTATTAATGCGCCCAATATAGAAAATTGAAGTTTATAAGAGGTCAATATCATAGTAATTCTCCGCTAAAAAGTATTCGTATCTAAACTGATAATTAAGACTTCTTGTAACATTTTGGCAAATCTATATAAAAATCATATTAATATATATTGTAATGCAAAGTAAATAAATTTTTGTGTATTGTAAAAGCTAATCTATTATTTGTCTGAATCCACCTTACCCAGAATAGTATTCCATATCCCGTCAGGACATCGGTGTTCAATTATTGTTACAGGTTTATCTGCAAGACTTGAAAGGATTATCTGAGCCTGTGTTCTGAGTAACCCGGAAAGTATAAACCATTTTTTCTCTAAAAAACCCTTTGTTTCAATAATATCTTTCATAACATCATAATGAATGTTTGCCACAACAATATCTGAATCAATATTAATAAAATCTTCGCCTTTTGCCTGGGCAACAATCATTCTGTTTTCCAAAGAGTTCAATATAGCGTTATTCAGTGTTGTTTTAGCTGCAAGAAAATTAAAATCACATGCAAAAACTTTTTCTGCTCCAAGCATTGCAGCACCGACAGAAAGCAGACCTGTTCCCGAACCTATGTCCATCACAGAAGAAATGTTCTCTTTTTCCAAAAGGTTGTTAAGTATTGCAAGGCAATCTTCAGTTGTTGTATGTTTTCCTGTTCCAAACACGACCCCTGGATCAAGCAAAATATGTTGAAACGTGTCTTCATCGTTTGATGGTTTATTCCAGGGCGGAGATATTAAAAGGTTTTCAATTGTATAGGGTTCTATTCGATCTCCATGCCATTGTTCATAGGTCATTTTATACATATCTATCAATTTGGCATGTTGATTATTTTTAAGGGCTGATTTTACGACCTCATCAGCAGGAATGGAGAAAAAAAGAAAAGAGCTGTCCTCTTCTACCCAGTTTCCAAGAAAGTCATGGCTTATAAAAAGTTTTTCATCATTAGATGAGATAACACCTTCTATATAATAAATATAAAGATTGTCAGATGGTTTTATTGTTTTAACTGGCTTAATCACCTTTTGCCTTCCTTTTAAAAAACTGATAAAGATTATATCAAAAATAACAAAGGTATATATATTATGAAATGGCTCCATATTAAAGCAATATTTGAATCAGACAATATTGACCTTGCAGAAGAGCTTGTGTCAGACATCTTTTTCTCCCTTGGCTTAAGCGGTGTAGAATGCAATATCCCTATTCCGGGCTCTAAATTTAATAAAGATATTAAAGAAACCTCAATAGCGACATATATTCCTGATACAGACTCTGCGCCTGAGCTTTTAAAGAAGATCAAATCAAAAGCTTCAGCCCTTGACCAATCAGGTATTAAAATCAGAATTGCAACTGAAGCTGTAGACGAAGAAGACTGGGCAGAATCATGGAAAAAATTCTTTCATGTTACAAAAATAACCCCGAACATAATTATCAAGCCTGAATGGCGTGACTACAAAATAGAGAATAATGAAGTTGTCATAGAGCTTGATCCTGGCATGGCATTTGGAACAGGCACTCACCCCACAACAGCATTATGCATCAAAATGATTGAGAAATCTTTAAAACCAGATGACTCTTTTCTTGATGTTGGCACCGGCTCCGGGATTCTCATGATTGCAGCAGCAAAACTTGGGGCAAGTTACCTGCTTGGAATTGATAATGATGAGGTTGCTGTAGATGTTGCAAAAAAAAATTTAGAAAAAAACAAAATTAATCATGACGAATTTGAAATCAGATTGAACACTATTGAAGAGCTCAATGAAAACAATGGTAAAGCAGGATTTGATATTATCTGTGCTAATATTCTTGCCCATGTAATAATAGATATCCTGCCTGCAATAAAAACTATACTGAACCCAGGCGGGATTGCTATTCTTTCAGGCATTATCAAAGAAAAGGAAAAGCTTGTCCTCTCCAGTATAAAAGAGAATAAGCTTGAACTTATAGATATTAAGTATCAGGAAGAATGGGTTGCTATTGCAATAAAACAATCAACCGGATAATTTAGCTGTTAGTATTAATGCCGGCACTAGCTGAACTCTTTTTTTAATCCAGGGCAAATTCTTTTTAAGGGTTTCTGCAGTTGCACCATAAGGATGTGCAATACCGATGGCAGAGCCGTTCTTCTCAGCTTTTCTGATAAGCTGTCTGATCTGCCCAATTATATATTCTGACTCTTGAATATTATCAATAAAAATATCACGCTGCCCAAAACTTATTTTTAAAAGAGAAGCAGAAGACGCACATTTTGTTCTTCCGGTCGTTATGCTGTCAATAAAAAAAAGATTCCGTTTTTTTAATATCGTAAAAATCTGATTCATTTTTTCGGACATGGGAGTTAATTTTGAACCCATATGATTATTAACCCCGACTACATATGGGATTGAATCAAGATTCTTTTTCAGTTGGAAGATAAGCTCATCAGGATTCATATCAGAAAGAAGGCTGCCGGGTCCTGAATCCACACTTGGATATTCTACAGGTTCCATTGGAAGATGAAGCATAATTTGATTCCCCATATCATGTAATTCATTTGCCAGCTCTTCCCCATGGGGTGAAAAAGGCAGGACAGCAAAAGTAATGTTAGTATCAAGGCGTGCAATGGTTCTTGCATTTCTTCTATGGTATCCTATATCATCAATAATAATGGCAACTAAAGGAAGCCCATTCTTTTTTATAACCGGTTTGACCTTTACAGGGTCTTTCACATGAATCTTGGATGGAACTGAGGAGGTGTCATCATCAAAGACTTCATACTTTATCTTTCTTGTAGTTTCTTTCTCTTCCGGTTTTTTTTGTTCAGATTCAGTTTTTGACTTTAATAAAGGTTTTTTGGTTTTTACTTTAGCTGTTTCAGACTGACTGCTTTTTTTATCAATTTTCTTATCTGATCTTTGATTAATAAAAAAATCAGCTACCATGGCAAGAGTTGCCACAATAAAAACCAAAATTATTATCCC
>JAGLLQ010000040.1 GCA_023140455.1 Desulfobacteraceae bacterium
TTTAACCATCAATTTCAACACCCTTATATAGTATAAACGTTGCTAATTTAATAGTTTTTTACCAAGGAGTTTTAATGGCAAACCCCATGATTAACAAGGACAGGTTAAGAAACAAATTTGAAGAACTTGTAAAAATTGATTCTGTATCAAAACATGAACTAAAGATCGCCTTAAATTTAGCTAAAACCCTGGAAAAAATGGGTGGGAAAGTTTTTTTTGATAATTCAAAAAAAGAAACTAAAAGCGATTGTGGAAATTTAATTGCAAAATTTAGAGGTAATGTTGATGTAGAGCCTATCTTCCTAAGTGGTCATATGGATACAGTCAGCCCTGGCAATAATGTTAATCCTATATTTGAAAATGGTATTTTTAGAAGTGATGGAACAACAATACTAGGAGCAGATGATAAGTCAGCCCTGGCAATAATACTTGAGGTTCTTAAAGTAATATTTGAAAACAAACTCAGACATCCTCCAATTGAAATAATATTTACTACTTGTGAAGAAATTGGACTTCTTGGAGCAAAGAATCTTGACTTCACATTAATTAATTCAAAATTGGGATATATTCTTGATTCCACTGACACTGAAGGAATTGCAACCAATGCGCCGGCAGCAAATAAAATATCAATAAAAGTTTTTGGAAAAGCCGCCCACGCAGGAGGTGCACCTGAAAATGGGATTAATGCTCTTTCAATAGCATCAAAAGCAATATCAAGGTTAAAAATTGGTAGAATAGATCATGAATCAACTTGTAACTTAGGAACAATAAAAGGTGGTATTGCAACCAATATTGTTCCTGATTTAATTGAAATCAATGGCGAAGTTCGAAGCCATGATGAGGAAAAACTCGAAAAAGTTACCAATGCAATTCGAGATTCATTTTTAAATGCAAGAAAAGAGTTTTGCGATCAGATTAATATACCAGAAATAGAATTTTTAGTTGAAAATGATTTCCCTCTAACTGATATACCTGAAGACAGTCCTGTTGTACTACTTGCACAACAGGCTGCTGACAACCTTGGCAGAAAAATGGAAATAAAAACATCAGGCGGCGGAGCAGATGCAAATGTATTTTGCAATAATGGTATTATACCGGGAGTTATAGGTACTGGCATGAAAGATGTCCATACGGTCAAGGAATCTATAACTCTTGATGAAATGGTAAAAACATCAGAGTTAATACTGGAAATTATTCGAATCCATATATCAGGACAATAGATGATAGCATATTTTGATATTTTTTCCGGGATTAGTGGAGACATGACACTTGGTGCCTTCATTGACCTTGGGGTTCCAGTTGACTGGCTTGAATCTCAACTTAAAACAAATTTATTATCTGATTTTCAAATTGAATCTGAAACTATTAAAAAAAATGGTTTGTCTGCAAAGAATATTTTTGTAAAATCATTAAATGAGTCACATGCTAGAAATTATCAACAGATTAAAAAATTAATTGCTGAATCTGAATTTTCAAAAAAGGTCAAAGAACAAAGCCTTACAGCATTTAGAAAAATTGCAAAAGCAGAATCAAAAATTCATGGGCAGGATATTGAGCATATCCATTTTCATGAAGTTGGGTCCGTGGATGCAATTGTCGATATTGTCGGCACTTTTTTGTGTGTCGAATATTTAAAAATTGAAAAAGTATATGCATCACAAATTACATTAGGTTCAGGGTTTGTAGAATGCAGCCATGGAATTATTCCTGTTCCTGCACCAGCCACACTTTCTATTTTAAAAAATGTTCCAGTAATATCATATGAGCCGAATTCAGAGTATACACCTTCAGAATTAGTTACTCCAACAGGAGCAGCAATAATCACTACACTTGCTTCAAAGTTTGGTAAAATTCCTGAAATGATTATAAAAGATGTGGGCTATGGTTCCGGAAAGCGGGACTCAGGTTCAAACATCCCTAATTTACTGCGTATTATTACAGGTCAAAGGGAAAAAAATAATCTTAAAGAAAGTATCTATGTCATCGAAACTACAATAGATGATATGTCTCAGGAATACTCAGGATATATTTTCGAAAAACTTTTTAAAATAAATGCTCTTGATGTTTGTCATATACCTGTCCAGATGAAGAAAAACAGGCCTGGAACAAAACTTGAGGTACTTTGTAAAGAAGAAGATCTGGAGAAAATTATAGATTTTATTTTTAAAGAAAGTACAACTACAGGAATACGATATTATCGAGCGCAAAGAATTAAGCTCAAAAGAGAAATTATAAAAATTAAAACTAAATTCGGTAAGATTGGAGCAAAAAAGGTTACCAACTCAGACAATACAATAGATATTTTGCCGGAATATGAAGAATTAAAAAAGATTGCTGAGAAAAATAATATTCCATTAAAAAAAGTATACCAACAAGTAAATCTTGACATAAGCTCTTTGTAATTATAAAAAAATAAGTTATGACTTTTATAGATAAAGTTATTATTTTTGCAGCTACCGGTGCCTGGACAGGAAAAGTTCCTATTGCACCCGGTACCTTTGGAACACTTACAGGGATAATATTTGTTCTCGGCTTTAAGATTATTCATCCCTGCTATGAGACTCTTTATGTAGTTGCATTAATAATTTTTGCAATCTGGATAGCCGATATGGCAGAAAAGATCTTAAAACAGAAAGATCCGGGCTGTATTGTTATAGATGAAATTGCAGGCTATGTTGTTACAATGGCAGGTGTTTCATTATCAATATATACAATTGTTGCAGGATTCTTACTATTCAGGTTTTTTGATATAATTAAGCCTTTTCCTGTTAAATATTTTGAAAATAAATTTAAAGGTGGGCCTGGTATAGTTTTGGATGACTTGATTGCGGGACTTTTAAGTGCCTTTGTTTTAAGAATTCTTATGAAATTTAATATCTTAGTTTAGGAGAAACTACATGAGCATACCACAAGAAAAAGAAAATGCTATAAAATCAGCAATGACACAAATAGACAGACAGTTTGGCAAAGGTTCGATTATGAAACTTGGTGCCAGAGCAATTCAGGCTGTTCCTGTAATCAGCTCAGGATCTCTTGCTCTGGATAAAGCCCTTGGAGTTGGTGGTTACCCAAGAGGAAGAGTAGTTGAGATCTATGGTCCTGAATCTTCAGGAAAAACAACACTTGCACTTCATGCTGTGGCAGAGGCTCAGAAAAATGGAGGAATAGCTGCTTTTATTGATGCAGAGCATGC
>JAGLLQ010000400.1 GCA_023140455.1 Desulfobacteraceae bacterium
CAACTATAAGCGTTTCCATCCCACCCCCTGCAGACCAGATCGCACAGAAACACATAACTATGCCCCAAAGCCGGGAGCCACGCACTAAAGGCATCTGTCTGCTCCAATAGACCATAACCAGTGCTATGGCACAGGAGGCAAAATAAATAATAACGATTGGATGAAATTGCATATTTATATCTCGCCTGTTAGCGGAAAAATGTCATTTAACAGTAAGGTCAATTTAGCGATAATCAGTATAGTTTTATAATTTTACGATAAGAGCTTCTTTTTTGCAAGAGAATGGATAATTATATGCAAATGAATAAAAAAGGATCATAAATGCAGAGTAATCTTGTTTTCAGTCCCTTTGCCAAACCATTTGTTCCTCTTGGTATTGCCCATATCAAGTCCTATGTTGAAGCTAACAGCAATGTTAAGGTGAAAAGCTTTGATTTAAATTTCATGTATTATAAAGCCTTATCAGGTGCAGTTAGAACCAATGATCCAAAAGTCAGCTTTTTTCCTGAAAAATAGCGACCCGGGTTTTTAAAAACCATGAATCTGCTTGAAAGCATGGGGGATGCCATGTTTAATCAGGAAGCATTTGATAAGGCAGGAATTTATTTTACCAATTGTTTTAAATCTTTTAATAATTTTTTCCAAAGGATTTGTGCAGATGCATTACATCAGAATAAAGGGTTGCCTTTTTTTATGCCGGAGTATGTAAATCTTTTGCTTGGAAATAAGCCTGATGTGGTGGGATTTTCAGTAGTGTACCAGGAACAGTTTTATGTGTCAGGTTTTATTGAATTCCAATGCAGCAGGTATTAAAAATCATGTGTTTATTATTATCGGGTTCCCATCAGAAACCAGACAAGAGTTTAAAGAAACACTTGTCTTCCTTTACAGCAATCGGGGCTGTATCCATGCCATACATGATGGTAATTTTGGATTGCAAAAAGGCTCTTTTATATTTGATAACCCTAAAAAGTTTTTCATAACAAAAATATTGGAAACAACGGCTTCACCAGATTCTTTGGAATATTCTGTTTCTAAAGGTATGACATCTGATGAGGCAAAAGCATACAAAGCATTTTACGGGGAAAATCTCTTTCAATATTTCAGTTTTTTTTCCATAGCTTTGACATCGCTTCGGGACCATGCTCTGCTTATTTATTCAAATTCTGAAAAACTGGTGTTGAATAAAGTTGAAAAGGCAATACCGTTAATAGAAAGTGTCTGGCCGCCGCTAAAAAGACCAAAATAAAGAAACAAGGCGTATAATAGTTATGGTACATATTAAATCTTTTCTGATTAGTTTTATCTAATGTTTTACTGACCTTGCCACTCAATATCGTGATCGGTTTAAATCTGCTTGACAAATAACATCCCCCTATCTATAGTTCCAGAAGATATAAGAGAATCTCCTATTGAGAAAAAATGAGAATAAAATAGTGACTAAAAAAGGGTGAGACTGTGAAAAAAATATTTATTGCTGTAAGCATTGTGTTTGTTATTGGACTGGTTTTTTCCAATGGTATTGCTCAGATTTATCAATGGACTGATGAGGACGGTGTAAAGCATTTTTCCAATACCCCTCCCGCTACAAAAGAAACAGTCATGGTGACAAAAGAGGTTCCTCCAACTTATGATAAGCCGGCAGTGGTACAGTCAAGAACAACGAAATCGCCAGGGATTGTCATTACTAAAAAGCAGGCATACAAAAAATCTTACCAAAAGAATGAAGTTGAACTTTTCAGCACATCATGGTGTAAATATTGCACAATGGCTCGTGAATTTTTAACAGCAAATAATATCCCCTTTACAGAATATGATATTGACAAAGATAAGGTTGCAGCAAAACGTAAAAAGAAATTGAGCGGTGGATCAGGGGTGCCTTTTGCATTGATCAATGGCAAGGGTGTTTATGGATTTTCTAAAGCAACATACGCAAGAGCATTGGGTCTTCAATAAGCTTAATGC
This sequence comes from Desulfobacteraceae bacterium, assembly GCA_023140455.1. The sequence goes on from JAGLLQ010000400.1 coordinate 1,966, forward strand.
TTAATACACAAACTTGTTTCAAAAGGTTAAAACAATGATTATTAATACACATACACATATTTTTATTAATAAAAATCTGCCTTTAAATGCTCTGTATATTCCATATTTAATTCCCTTTTTGAATAAAAGCGGGATAGACAGGATATTTTCTATAGGTTTGCATACTGTTTGGCCTTTTTCAAAGAATGACACGTTAAGCCGTTTAGGTGCATTCCTTTTAGGAGGCAAATATCAAAAGCAGGAAGAGATTTTTAAGGAAATGAAAAAATATTACCCTGAAGATACCAAATTTGTTCTTTTATCACTTGATTTTGAATATATGAATGCTGGGAAAGTAAATAAGAAGTATAATTTTATAAAACAGTTGGATGAGCTTGCTGTTTTAAAAGAAAACTATCCGGAAACTGTATATCCTTTTATTTGCGCTGATCCTCGCCGGGAAAACATAACATCAATGGTAAAGCATTATATTGAAAAGAGACAATTTTGCGGAATAAAAATTTATCCGCCATTTGGATATTTTCCAGATGATGAAAGGCTGTCAGATATATATAATTATGCTATACAGAATAATCTGCCAATAATCGGACATACAATGCTTGCTGCACCAATTGTGCATTCCAGATCACGTAAAGAAGCATTTAAAAATATCTCTTCACGGTTTCCAATATCGAAATTTGTTTCCCAAAGAGCACTTTGCAGTTATTATTCGCATCCAGATAACTATGAAAGATTATTAAAGAAATATAATTCACTAAAACTAAACCTGGCCCATGCCGGTGATATAGCTGAAAGCTATTATCTTCCTAAAAAAAAGCATGAAAAAAACTGGTATGGATTAATCAAATCCATGCTAAATAACCCTGCCTACAAAAATCTTTATACGGACATATCCTTTTCAAAGCCAAACAAATTGCTTGATAATAGAATTGCTAAATTACTTAAGAACAAGGCAACTCAACGAAAAATTCTTTTTGGTTCAGACTATTATATGAATAAGCTTTTAGTTGATGAATCCATTGTCATTGATTCTTTGAAAAAGAGCCTGTCAGTTTCTGAATTTAAAATGGTTACATTTGAAAACCCAGGCAGGTTCCTAAATTGTGATTAAAAATACAACCAACTATTCTATATAGAGGAGAAACTATTATGCAGGAAGACATGCACTATTATGGGACATATGCAATGGCAAGGGCAGCAGGTCTTGCGGTAAAATATGCAAAGGTTGTGGCTTATGCTGCTCAGTATGTTGACGACTCAACTGCCAATGACAGTGAGGTTCATAAAGATGGGGGAATGTTTCAAACAACTGCAACAGCCCATACAAATTCTGAGGCAATTGCCAATGCCGCTGTTGACCATATTGAACAACGCAAGGTATGGGTGCCTTTTCACTTTTTCCCAGGTAATGTTGGAGAAACGCTTTCAGAAAAGCTGAGGTGTGTTCAAGACAGTGATCTGGCGCAGGAAATGGTAATCAATCATATCAGGCATGCAGTTTCTGTTAAAGACGAATATGGTTTGGCTCTTATGGGTATTATGGCTCATGTTTATGCTGATACATTTTCTCATTATGATTTCTCAGGTGTCAGTTCCAGAGTAAATAAGGTAGATGGGACATCCTTTGAACTGGATGTAGAGAACGAGGAAACAAAAGCATACATTATGGGGAAATTTTCAGGTTTTTTAAGTAAATATACTCCTACTTTTATCACTAAAAATTTTCGTACCTTTGCAAGTCAAGGAGCAAGCGTGGCAACCGGTGCCCTTGGACACGGTGCAGTAGGTACTTATCCTGACAGACCTTTTTTAAAATGGCGGTTTAATTTTAAAAAAGATAATAAAGATTCAGGCTTGAGAGATAACCCTGTAAGTTTTTTAGAAGGATGCGAAAAGCTTTATAATGCATTTAGCAGATACGCCAATGAAGCAGGGATTGTTAAAGACCCTGTTACATTTGATTCAATAAAAGAAAAAGTAAAAGCCATCCTTGGTTTGGAACTTGCTAAAGAAGAAAGAATAAAAGCATGGGTAAAAGCTATTGGGAAAGGAGAATTGTTTGTTCCGGAGACCAATGAAGCATTGTTTTTTTCAAAACATGATTGGGAACAGCAAAAAGAGGATTTTGAGGATTTAGAGAGTGCAGATCAGATGAGAGAAAAAGATGTGTATAAATTCCATCAGGCAGCCACTTATCATAGAGATTATACTCTTAAACAATTATTGCCAAAGCATGGAATTGTTGTTTTATAGCCATCAACCAAAATCACTGTAAAAGGAGTATATTATGAATGCATACTTAAACAGCGATAATTTCCCGGACTCATCGGATAAGCTTTCCTTTGAACTAGAAGCTATTCTTGAAGATGATCTTACCGGCAGTTTTTATGAAATGCTGGGAAAATACCAGAGAATACTTTCAGATAATTATCAGCGAAAGCAATGGCCGGATATTGATAAAAAATTACTCACACTTTTCAAGTGCGGGAAATCTGAGGCTCTTGACGGGCCAATGATTGGTACCACAATGTCAATCAGGGACAGTGATTATTTTCAGGATACTGTAAGACATCTTGGTAAAAAACGTTCACAAAGAGCAAGTATTGAATGGATGGCCACTGTTTGGAATATGACATTTGCTGATACCGGGCTGTGGATGGGTAAATCCTTTGATCCGGTAAAAAGAGATGTTGTGGCTGAGAAATGCGGGAATGATCGGAAGGTAATGGATGCTTATAATCCTGAAACAACACGTATCGGCCGCAATTTTTTTCGGGAGCTTCCTGAATCAAATCTTTTTCATGGAATCAGTATACCAATGCTCACTCAGTTATGGGATCTGCGAGATAGGCCTTTATCTACATCAGCAGAACATTTTGACGGTATTATTACCGAGGCCAATCTGGAAAAGGAAAAAAATATACCATACAATAAAACCGGTAGTTTCTATATGGCAGATTTTGGAAGGTCAGTCCTTTCAGAAATGAATGATAAAGCAGTGTATCAGCTTAACTATCGCTGGCCAGAGCTCCAACCTGCTTTCCCCATGACCCGTCTGGTTGATGAGATTGTTCAGATTGATGAAGGTATTTATCTTGGACAACTTATCTATGCTACACGTCATTACAGTCTTGGCAGCCTTAGACTTCCTTTTTGCCCTGATTTGTCTGAAATTCCAATTGGAGAGCCTTATGCTCCGAATAAGAAGCATGCTTTTGATTTTTTCAGGCGCTATTTTTCTTTGTCTGATAAGAATCAGGATGGAGATGCAAAATACGGTTACCAGCACAATGGTTTCTTTTTAATGATGGATCCTGCTTATGCCAGAGATGTATATGCAGATGGAGCTTTTTCTAATTTGCGCCCTCGTCAGGGTGAGTCAGGCCATACTGAACTTGGCTACGACAATGAACAGGATCAGTCAGCAACAGCGATAGCTGAAGCTAAGACAGAGAGGCCTGATACTGCTGACTGGGTGGATGACTGGAAGAATAATTCTGATCTGAAAAAAAAATTTACAACCTTTATCATTGAACCTTCACCCAAAGAATCAGATAATGATGATGTCCAGCAAATGTTGAAAGATGATGAGTCTATCTTACAAATGCTTCAAAGAATCAGTACTCAAATATCTGAAACAAGTATGGGTGATGATCGTCTTGTACATTTTGAGAAATTGAATCATCTTTTTCGCAAGGGTGTGGCACCGGTTGTTGAAAATGGCTTGTTTAAGGGACATGGTGCTAAAGGCTATAATGCCAGAGCCGAAGGTAATGAAGAAATCGATTTTTATGGTGAGAAAGCTGTGGCCCATGGTTTTGACTATTATCACGGTGCAACATTGAATTTGCATTTTGGATTTAGTGATACTTTATCTATAGATCCTGATACTATATTTGATCAAAGTCAGCTTTTCCCGAGTAGTCTGGCAAACTCTTTTGGAGACAAGCCTGCCGGTCCAAATGTTTTGAATATGATCTGGC
>JAGLLQ010000401.1 GCA_023140455.1 Desulfobacteraceae bacterium
AGAAAAAGGTGTAATTCATATTAAAGTTGAATTGATAAAAGAAACACTAAATGATGCATTAGTTGAATTTTCCATAAAAGATGACGGAATCGGCATAAAAAAAACAGATCTGAAAAAACTCTTTAAATCCTTTCACCAGGCAGATGCCAGCACTACTAGAAAATTTGGTGGGACCGGTCTGGGGCTTGCAATATCCAAACAGCTCACAAAATTGATGGGAGGAGATATACATGCCACAAGCAAGATTGGCACAGGTTCAACATTTACATTTAGTGCTGCCCTTAAAAAACAGCTGGATGTTGTTGGAAAAACAAAGCACCCACTCAAAGATATGAGAGGTGTGGAAGTTCTGATTATTGATGACCTCCCTGTAAATATAGATATTCTTCGTGGATTTCTTGAGAACTGGGGATTTATTGTTCATGATGCTGATACAGCAAAAAATGGAATCAAAATGGCTAATCTAGCAGTAACTCATGGAAAACCTTTTCCGTTGATAATTTCAGATTGCAATATGCCGAATTTTGATGGTGCATACTTTGGTAAAGAAATTCGCAAGATTAAATTGTATAACGATAGTAAGCTTGTTATGCTGACATCCAGAGGTACACAAGGAGACTATGAGAAAATGAAAGAAATTGGCTTTGATGCTTATTTAACCAAGCCCATTAGACAATCTACATTATTTGATACTATTTCCATGGTCCTTTCTGGAAAGCAGCATAACAAAAAGAAAGAAAAAAAAGTATTGGTTACAAAACACAGTATCCTGGAAACCAATATTAAAAAAACCAGGATTCTACTTGTTGAGGATAATCCGGTCAATCAGCAAGTAGCCATGCTGCAACTCACAAAAATTGGATTTATTACTGAAATTGCACAAGATGGAAACATTGCCCTTGAAAAATTAGCTGAAACAGAATTTGACCTGGTACTTATGGATCGCCAAATGCCCGGCATGGATGGAGTCACTTGCACTAAACACATAAGAGCCGGGGAGTTCAAGGTACTTAACTCAGACATTCCAATTATTGCATTAACAGCAGATGCTATGAAAAATGCTCAAAAAGAGTGTTCAAAAGCAGGCATGAATGGATATATTCCCAAACCAATCAAATTTGAACAACTCTTAAAGACCATCAAAGAAGCACTCTGGCCAAAGATTGATGAAACAGAGCTCATAAATAAATGACAAGAAAAAACAAGCCAAAAATAATAGCCCACAGAGGAAACTGTGAAGGATTTCCGGAAAATAGTGCGGCAACCTTTAATAGATCTGTTGGATATAAAGTAGATGGGATTGAAACTGATGTGCAGCTTACAAAGGATAATATCCCGGTTATTTTCCATGATAGAATAAGCTTGAAATTAACAGGAACCAAAAAATGGATTTCATCATATACTCTTGATGAACTTTCGCAATTCAATATTCAAAATGAAAGGATCCTGACTCTTGATGAAACAATTAAATTCTTCAGCAGGAAAACATCTCTTTATATTGAAATAAAATCAGGAATAACTGAAAGGGCTTCAGGGCGTTCAGAATTCCTTACTCAAAAAGTAGTTGAACAAATACTTAATATTGCTCCTGAATACCGGAAAAACATTTCCGTTCTCTCTTTTGACCCGGATGTTTTAGAGCAGGTCTTGAGTATTTCAAATAAAATCAAATGCGTTCTTAATTTGAATGGTTATAACAAATATGATAGATGGTGCATCCGGCCAGAAGATATTTTAAATAAAAGATTTAGCTGTAGCCATTTAGCAGGCTTGTGTATTAATGAAAAAAAAATAAATTCCGCCCTTGTAAGCTTTACCCATGGATACAATATGCAAATGTTTACATATTCATGCAACACAGAAAAACAATTACAAAGACTCCTGACTTTAAATCTTGATGGTATAATGACAGATAAGGCTGAATGGCTGACAAAAAGGATAAAAAATGAAACGGGAAATAAAAAAGCTTAAAACAGAAAAATTTGACCTTTTAGTAGTTGGAGGCGGGATTTATGGAGCCTGGACTGCCTGTGACTCGGCATTGCGCGGATTAAGAGTTGCATTGATCGACAAGGGTGATTTTGCTTCAGGTACCTCATCAGCTTCTACAAAACTTATTCATGGGGGATTAAGATATCTTGAACAAATGCGGCTTGACCTTGTTAAAAAATCTCTGGAGGAAAGGAAACTTCTCTCAGAACTTGCACCCCACATGGTAGTCCCAATGAAATTTTTCATGCCCCATTATAAACATGACAAAATTGGACCTGCCATGCTTAAAACAGGTCTCTGGATGTATGATCTGCTTGCCGGAAAAGGGCAGCCTGTTTCCAGGCACAATTCATTTACAAAAGATGAAATTTATTCAAAATATTCATTCTTGAAAACAGAGGACCTTAAAAGTGGATCATGTTACGGTGACTGCCAGATGGATGATGCAAGATTTACTCTCGATGTGATTGACAGAGCTTACATGTCAGGTGCAATCATTGCTAACTATGTCAGCGCAGAAGAGTATATAACTGATAAGGATACCATTGTCGGAGCTGTTGTGAAAGATGGTCTGACTTTAGAAAATTTTACTGTAAAAGCAAAAAAAATAGTAAATGCCACGGGCCCATGGAAAAATCTTGTGGAGGATCATCATTTTTTAAAAAATTATATGCGCTTCAGCAAAGGCATTCATCTTGTTATGCCGCAGCTTCCCACAAAGGATTCATTGCTCTTAATGACAGAAAATGATGACAGAATATTTTTCCTTGTTCCATGGTATGGGAAAACTCTTGTGGGAACTACTGACTCAAATTATACAGGCGATCCTGACAAAGTAAGAGTTGAAGATTCTGACATTGACTATCTTTTAAAAGAGGCAAACAGATATTTAAAGGGTATAACATGGGACAGATCTTCCATAATCAGTCAATTTGCCGGATTACGGGCATTGAAAAATGAACCTGGCAAGCCTCCTTCCCAGGTAACAAGGGAATGGACAATGTTTGAACCAAAACCCAACCTCTATATCTCTGTTGGAGGAAAATTTACATCTGCCAGGGCAGATGCTGCAAATCTGGTGAATCAGGTCATGAAATCACTTGGTATGGAAGTCCCCAAAATACCTCCAACAGCATCTCTGCCTTTACCTTCAAGCCCGGGCAGTGCGTTTTCTCAATGGGAAAAATATGCAATCGCTGAAAATATTAATTCAGGACTTGATAAAGAAGTTGCTTCATATCTCATCTTTAGACATGGCACAAAAATAAAACAGATAAGAGAGCTGATTGAACAAGATGCTTCACTTGCCCAGAGGATTGCACCTGACCTGCCGTTTTCAAAAGCAGAAATAATTTACAGCTCTCAAAATGAAATGGTAATAACACTGGAAGATTTAGTCAGAAGAAGAATACCCAT
>JAGLLQ010000402.1 GCA_023140455.1 Desulfobacteraceae bacterium
CAATACCGAACCATATGAGGTCAAAGCCAAGCGCCTGCATCATGGGATAAAAAACAGGAACTGTTAAAACAATCATTGACATGCTTTCTAAGATACAGCCTAAAAGAATATAGACAACCATGAGGATAAGAACGACAACAAACGGTGATACATCCCAGCCCAATACAAAATCAGATAAAGCATACGGCAGGCCAACCACATTTACAAAGTTGGCAAAAATCATTGAACCAATCAGCAAAAAAAAGATCATGGCTGTTGTACTGGCAGAATCAACTAACACTTTTTTTAATATTCCCAAAGTAAGTTTTTTACGAAACAAAGTAAAAAAGAATGCACCCGTAGCACCAATACCTGCAGCTTCAGTTGGTGTAAAAATTCCTGCATAAATCCCGCCCATAACAATAAAAAACAACAGCAATACGCCCCATACACCTTTAAGGGATCTAAACCTGTCAGGCCACGCAACCCTCTCACCTCTGGGACCAATTTTCGGATTAATGGTTGTTGCAACAGTAACAGCGCATAAGTAACAAAAAATACCCAGGAGACCTGGCAAAACACCTGCAGCGAATAATTCTCCTATGTCAGTTTCAGTCATAATGCCGTAAATTACCAGGATGACACTGGGAGGAATAAGAATACCCAGAGTTCCCCCTGCAGCAATAGAACCAGTTGCAAGACTGTCAGCGTAACCAAATTTGCGCATAGAAGGCATGGCAACCTTGCTCATTGTAGCTGCAGTTGCCAAAGAACTTCCACACACAGCACTGAATCCACCGCAGGCAACAATTGTTGCCATGGCCAACCCACCCTTCCTATGCCCAAAAAAGGCATAGGAAGACTTATAAAGTTCATGGGAAAGTCCTGATTCAGTTACTAAATTACCCATCAAAATAAAAAGTGGCACTACAGACAAACCATAATTCATTCCTTCTTCTGATGCCACCAGGGATACCATACTAAGAGCTGCGTCATAGTTGACAACCTGCCCAAACCCAATAAAACCAATCACAGCCATAGCCATGGGAATTGGCACTTTTGCAAGAATCAATATGAGAAGGGCTGCAAAGCCAATAAGTGATGCTTCCATATGTTATTTTTCCATTTTCAACGATTTGATTAAAAGTAATAACAAAATCAGGCTGGAAATGCCTACCATGATTGACATGAAATATATCAATGGTGATAATGGCAATCTCAAATACTCAGTTCTATCTCCATACCCAGCCGCTTCCCCGGCCTTGACCCATAATTGCCAACTAATGACGATCATGATGGCTAAGTTGATGATATTAATAATAATTTTTTGGATAGCTTTAACCTTATCAGGTATAAAACTATCCAAAAGATCAACCGTTACATGGCCTTCTTCAGCTGTGAGGAGAACAAGGCCTAAAAAAATAACAATGGCCATAAAGAACTCTGTGAGTTCAAGTGCTCCGGTAATGGGATTATTAAAAATATAACGCCCTATGACATCAGCAAAGGTCAATGCCATCATAAAAAATAAAGCTATTGATACCAAAGGTTCAATAAGTAGCTTTAAAGAATTGACAACTAATTCCCACATACCTGTTTGTAGAATATTTTGATCAGATGATTTCATATAATTAATATTTTGCTACCTGTTTACGATAATATTTTAATGCTTTTTTTCCATTAACGCCTTTTGCTTTAGCTCTTGCTACCCAATCTGCTTCTATATCTTTTGTAGCATTTTTAAGCTCGGCCATAAATGCAGGTGATGCTGTTTGAACAGTATTTCCTGCTGCTTTCATAGCTGCAAGACCGACTTTGTCTGCTTCATCCCAGGCTTTACCTGCAAGTCTTGCAAACGCTTCTCCAGATTCTTTTTCCACAGCTTTTTGATCAGCTGGTGAAAAGCTGTCAAATGTCTTTTGGTTCATAACTAGATAAAAAGCAACATTATAGAGTCCACCAGGTACTAAAGTAGTGTATGGAACAACCTTGATAATATTAAATGATTTAATTGATTCTTTTGGAAGAAGAACTCCATCTGCAACACCACGGGAAAGAATTTCATAAACCTGACTGGCTGGTTTCTGAATTCCAACAATGCCAAGATTTTTAGCAACTTTTGCTGCAATCCCTCCTGAAACACGAAACTTCAGACCCTTAAGATCGGCAACACTTTGAATTGATTTGTTTGCATTAATTTGTCCAGGCCCATGTACGAATACTGATAAAAGTTTATTCCCTTTATATTCATCACCCTTAGCAAAATACTTTTCATATGTTTTCCAATAAGCTACACACATTGCTTCAGCACTGTCACCCTGGAAAGGAAGCTCCACACCATCTGACAATGTAAAACGGCCGGGGCTATAGTTATTACACGTATAACCCGCATCAGCTAAACCATTTTTTACAATATCAAAGTAAGCCTTTGGATGCCCAAGTCCCTTGGCAAGAATTTTAAAATTCACTCGGCCATCAGTAGCCTTATTAACATTTTCTGCCCATGGTATAATCATGTTTGCCACAATTGGATGTTTTGGCGGCAACCAGGATGAAAATCTTAAATCCTTGGCAATAGCTACTGATGAAAAAATTAACATTAGGAAAAAAATACTGGCCATAATAAAAGCTACTTTACATCTTTTCATGGAACACCCTCCCAAATCTAAAATTAGAATAATAATGAGATGCTAATTGGCAATCTCTATATAAACAAGCTAACAAATAACTATATGTTAGCTTGTCAACAAACTAATTAAAATCAATGCTTTTACATCAAAGCCTCCACCAGTCTGGCATCAGGATATCAAATTCATACAGTATCATCATAAGATATGAATACCGAATAAAAGTCAACCTCTTTTTCAATATTTATTAATAAAAAAAAGGGGCTGGTCTTCTATTGAAGACCTTGGTATTAAAAGAAATCTGATATTTCTCCAACTTGTTATTAATTATCAATTTATAATACTAATTGTTACTATGTTCAAGTTCATAAAGATAAAACTTGTAATAGACTTATATCAATCTTTATCGCTCTTAGATGAGTCTTCAAAATTAGCCCAGAACTCTTTGTCTTCTTCTTTCCAGTAAGCACCGAATTTTCTATTAAAAGCAGGACCAACTTTATCAAAGAGTAATTTCCATGGAGGATTACCCTCATCAGAAGCTTTAAGCAGGTCTCCTAACAAAATTTCAATGTCTAAAAGTGAATCTTTAGGAATATAAGATATTGCCCCTTTGCGTATTGATTCCATCAGAGATTCGGTATTCATTGCATGGGCGGTAAGCATTACAGCAGGAATATTTCTTTGAACAGCTTCTTCAAGCAATTGCATACCATTTACACCCATTATATCCAGTATTGCAAGATCATA
>JAGLLQ010000403.1 GCA_023140455.1 Desulfobacteraceae bacterium
TTGGTTGTTTTGCTAAATTTGTTGACAAGGATATTATACTTACTGGTATTGTTGCATCAATTAATGGTGAAAAAATTATCAAACATACACTTAATGCTGATCCTGACACGGTTGTTGAAAAGGGTGTCAAATTAGCTGACACTCTGCTTAATAACGGCGCAAAAGAAATATTGGAGAACTTATAAACAAATGACTGATAATTACGGCAAAATATTTCTGATTGGAGCAGGTCCTGGTGATCCCGGGCTTATCACATTAAAGGCAACAGAATGTATTAAAAATGCTGATGTTGTTGTGTATGATTACCTTGCATCCCCTGCATTGCTTGAATATGCAAAAAAAGACTCTGAAATTATTTATGTCGGGAAAAAGGGAGGGGACCATACCCTTTCCCAGGATGGTATCAATGATCTTCTGATTCAGAAAGCTAAACAAGGACTCAATGTTGCCAGATTAAAAGGCGGCGACCCCTTTATTTTTGGACGTGGGGGCGAAGAGGCCGAGCTTATTGCAAATGCTGATATACCTTTTGAAATAGTACCTGGTGTTACATCTGCAATTGCTGCACCTGCATATGCCGGTATTCCTCTTACGCACAGAGAGCATGCATCTTCTGTCTCAATTATTACTGGGCATGAAGACCCCACAAAAAAGGATTCAACCATGGAATGGGAATCCTTTGCAAAAAGCCCAAATACCCTTGTATTTTTAATGGGTGTAAAAAACCTGCCTGGGATTGTTAAAAACCTGCAAAAATATGGTAAAGACCCTCAAACACCTGTTGCTTTAGTCAGGTGGGGAACAACACCTAAACACCAATCTGTTACAGGAACGCTTGAAAATATTGTTGAAAATGTCCAAAAAGCAGGTCTTAAATCTCCGGCAATTATAATCATAGGAAGTGTGGTAACATTAAAAAATAAGCTTAAATGGTTTGAGAACCTTCCTTTGCTTGGCAAAAAAATTGTTGTTACCAGAGCAAGGGAGCAGGCAAGCGGCTTTGTTTCATTATTACGCAAAGCCGGTGCTGAATGCATTGAGATGCCGACTATTAAAATTTCTCCGCCCAAAGATAATCAGCCACTTGAAAATAGTATTGATAATATTGATTCATTTGACTGGGTAATTTTTACAAGTGTAAATGGAGTAAAATTCTTTTTTGATACACTCTATGCAAAGGGCAAGGATGTCAGGATCCTCGGCCATCTAAAATTTGCCTGTATTGGCCCTGTAACAAAAGAAAAACTTAAAGAGTTTGGTATTATCTCTGATGTTCTGCCTGAAACATACAGAGCTGAGTCTGTTGTACAAGCATTTTCCGACAAAGGGATAAAAGACAAACATATTCTTATTCCAAGAGCAAAAGAGGCAAGAGCAATTTTACCCGAAGAGTTAAAAAATATGGGTGCCATTGTTCAAGAAGTTACTGCATATGAGACAAGCCTTGTGGACAAAAATAAAGATTCTCTTATCAAAATGCTTGAAAATAATGATATTGATATTGTTACCTTTACAAGCTCATCCACAGTTCAAAATTTTGCTAAACTCATACCTGATGATAAATTTGATAAATTAATAAAAAACATTACAAGTGCCTGCATAGGTCCTATTACTGAAAAAACTGCAATATCTCTTGGCTTTACTGCTGATATAATTGCAACAGACTTTACTATTGATGGACTTATGGACTCAATTTTAAAACATTTTAACAAATAATAATATTTAATTTATAATATAGACTTATGAAAACTGATAATAGAAAAATTAATTACCTTAGAATTTCAATAACTGACAGATGTAATTTTAACTGTAGATACTGTGTACCTAAAGAACCATCCCTCCAAGTTTCCCATAATGAAGTTGCAAGTTATGAAGAAATCCTTAAACTTGTCGATATTGCTGTTGATCTTGGGATTACAAAAGTCAGAATTACCGGAGGAGAACCATTTGTAAGAAAAGGGATTTTCAGCTTTCTTGAACGACTATGCCGTATCAGGGAATTAAACGATATATCCATAACAACAAACGCCTCACTCCTCACCCCTGAAAAATTACAGCGCCTCCTGGATATGGGTATTAAAAGATTAAATTTCAGCCTTGATACGCTGGACAGTAAAAAATTCTCATATATCACTGGAAAAGATCGATTCACCAAGGTATTTGATACTATCCTTACTGCCCAAAAACTAGGATTTTCACCAATCAAAATTAATGTTGTTGTTTTAAAAGGTATTAATGATGATGAAATCGCTGATCTTGCTGCAATTTCGATTGAGCAGCCTTTTCAAATAAGATTTATTGAATATATGCCCATGGGAAATTCTAATATAGAAAATAGCCAACAAATCCTTACATCCCATATAAAGGCAACAATTGAATCAAGCCTTGGTCCTCTTATACCTGTTACAAAATCTATTAACGATGGCCCTGCAAAAAAATTTAAACTTGAAAATAGCAAGGGCGGAATAGGATTTATAACACCAATAAGCGAACATTTCTGTAATGACTGCAACAGGCTGAGGCTAACTGCCCTAGGAAAGCTTAGACCATGTTTATTAAATGATTATGAAAAAGACATATTAACTCCTTTAAGAAACGGTGCATCTAAAGAGGAATTGACAGTCTTGATGAATGAAGTAATTCTTGGGAAACCATCTTCCCATCACCTTGAATATGAAAATAATAAAATTTTTTCCCAAATGTCTTCCATTGGAGGGTAGATAACTACTATTTCAGAATGGATATATTAGAATCCATAAAACAGAGACTGAAACAAAACGAAGACACAGCAAGAAAGTTTCATGAGATTGAAATCAGTATACTTTCTATTTTAAACTTTAAAGATCTTTGCGAAAGCCTTCTTACAAAAATTAGCGACAAATTTAATATCCCTCTGGTATGGCTATCTATTATTGAAGACAACCCTATATCAGAATATATAAAATCTATTGAAGACTCTGCTGTTTTACAATCAAAAACCACTTTCCTGCCAAAAAACGATTTCACAAAAATTACAGGGATTAACATATCTCCTGAAATTGAAACAATACTTCCATTGCTTACCAATAGCAATATGGAAAGGTTTGACCAATTCTGCCCTGTAAATCTTACTAAAACTATAGCTTCTCTTGCAATTGTACCTATTACCATAGATGGAAAACTAATTGGCAGTCTTAACTTTGGAGATCCTGGTTCTGAAAGATTTGAGCCGGGTATAGACACGAGTTTACTTGAACAACTTGGTGTTAAAATATCTCTTTGCTTTTCCAATGTTGCAGCCCATGAACAATTAAAATATCTTGCATTCCATGATCCATTAACAGGCTTGATAAACAGAGGGGTTATGGACAGAATACTTACACGTGAGTGTGAACGTGCAAAAAGATATCATTCTGATCTATGCCTTGTATTTTTTGATCTGGATGATTTTAAAAGTATTAATGATACGTATGGGCACGATAAGGGAGATCAGGCTCTTATTATTACTGCAAATATTTTCGAAGGCTTAAGACGTGGATCTGATATTATTGCAAGATATGCCGGAGATGAATTTGTTGCAATTCTACCTTCAACAAAAAGGGAACAGGCAGAAGAATTTGTTAATAGAATTAAAAATGAACTATTGAAAAGCCCGGTGGAAGTGGGGAATAGCAGTAATAAAAAAGATAAAAATTTTTCTATTTATACAAGCCATGGTATTGCATCTTTTTTTGAAGACAATTGCAAATCATCATCAGAGCTACTAAAGCATGCTGACAAAAAACTCTATCAGGCAAAACAAAATAAAAATAATAAGCCCTGACCATCCTTTTAAATAAGGCTTGGAATCAGGGCTTAATAAATTTTGTATTAAGTATTAATATGCCCTATGCTTCTGCTTCTGCCTTCTTAGGTTCTTCTTTTTTTTGGACTTCTGCTTTCTTAGGTTCTGCTTTCTTAGGTTCTGCTTTCTTTGCTTCTTCTTGGATTAACTCAATCATAACCATGGAAGCAACATCACCTTTTCTCGGACCAAGTTTTATAATTCTGGTATAACCACCTTCACGAACAGAATACTTGTCAGTTGCTTCATTAAAAAGAATGTGAACAACATTTTTTTCTCTCATTACAGACAAAGCCTGTCTTCTTGCATGCAGATCACCTCTTTTTGCAAGAGTAATCATTTTATCAGCAAGCTTTCTTAATTCTTTGGCTTTTGCATTTGTTGTCCTGATTTTACTATGTTTAAAAAGTGATGTTACCATATTCCTAAACATAGCCTTTCTATGACTTGAAGTTCTATTAAGTTTTACACCTGATTTTCTATGTCTCATAGAAATTATTCTCCTTCCTCAACAATATCTTCTTCTGGAGGTTCAAACCCCTCAAGTTCCATGCCTAAAGTGAGCTCCATTGTAGTCAAAACTTCTTTAATTTCATTTAAAGATTTTCTACCAAAATTCTTAGTTTTAAGCATGTCACTGTCTGTTTTCTGTACCAGTTGATATATTTTATATATTTTTGCATTTTTCAGGCAATTAGAGCTTCTAACGGAAAGCTCAAGCTCATCAACACTCCTATAAAGGTTCTCATTAAATCCTTTTTGTG
>JAGLLQ010000404.1 GCA_023140455.1 Desulfobacteraceae bacterium
CGTTTGCCATAACACTTACTGCATTCTAATAAGCTGCAGCTCTTTCCCACAGCCTCCTTAGCTGAGTAACCGCTGATACGTTCCATGGCACTGTTCCATGATGTGATCTTCCCCCTGATATCAAGGGTGAACAGTCCATCTGCCATGGTTTCAATAATCTGGTTTAAAAAACTAACATTCCATAATTCGTGGGTTTTCATGATCCCTCTGATTTGTAATCTATATTCGAGTAACGTTACTTAACATTTCATTAATTAACTATACTATCTTACTTGATCTTTTTTTCAATGGAATTAGTGTCTTCAATTTTCTTTTCTGTCACCTGACAGGAATTTCTCATTCAGGTTGAAATGCCCATTTTAGGCAGTATATATAATTGTAATAAAAAATAAACCCCTATAAATAATAGAATAAAAATAGTTTCTTTCATTTTTTAAATCCTTTATGCTTTGTTAATAATATTTCTCATTTTCTATACAGCAAATTGTGTGCCACCGTTACCAGATAAACACTTATTGTTTACAATATCATAATCATCATTTTAAGATTAATCAACCTATTATGTGAATAAGCTTGCCAGGCGGGGGTATCACAATATGATTCGTTTTTTTCATTGTTTGGCATGCTTTTTGAAATGTCATTTATAAACAATTAATATAAAAAAGGATGGAGTCATGGATATAAAACAATTTCAAAATTCAATTGAAAAAGGTATTTTCCTGGTTGACTTTAATGCTCAATGGTGTGCACCATGTAAGATTCAGGAACCAATCATCCATGCAGTGCAAAAAAAATTTGAAAATAAAGTATCAGTGATTTTTATAAATATTGATGATAATAATAAGCTTGCAACAGATTTTATGGTTCAAAGCATCCCAACGCTTATTATTTATAATAACGGGGTTGAAATAGAACGATTGATCGGACTCCAGACAGAAGAAGTAATTACAAAAAAATTAAATTCCATCTTATAATCAACAGTGTAAAGGGGGCCTCATGGGCTATTGCATTCATCATCCTGAACGAGAAACTCATTATAAATGCATGAAACACGAAATGTATCTCTGTGAAGAATGCCTGGAATGTCGTGATCCGGACATCTATTGTAAATTCAGACCTTCATGCCCCATTCATTTTATGACTAAAAAAGGCTTTGAAGAAGAAAAAGTAACTTCAGAAGAATAAATATATCAAGGAGCATCATCATGTGGCAGCTTTTGGCAAAACTTCAAAAAAATCTGGTCTGGGCAATTCCAATTTCAATGTTGATTGGACTTGCTTATGGCTTTTTCTTTAATGCAACCCCATTAAAACAATTTATCATTCCAATTACCTTTATCATGGTATATCCCATGATGGTAACATTGAACATTAATAATATATTTAAAGGCAAAGACTCTAAGCTACAGATTACCACACAAATTATTAATTTTATTATTGTTCCTGCTCTTGTTCTGGGTATCGGAAAAATCTTTTTAACTGGTGCTGATGAAAAATTCGGTCTCTGGGCAGTAGGTTTGTTTCTTATAGGTGTCCTTCCCACATCAGGCATGACTATTTCCTGGACAGGTT
>JAGLLQ010000405.1 GCA_023140455.1 Desulfobacteraceae bacterium
CAGATCATTCTTGCCGCCGTTTATGCGCCTGCATTTAATGAACTGTTTTATGCCCAGGCAGAGTCTGGTGCTTTTTTAAACACCATGCCCATACATGTGTCCTGCACAGACGAATTGATTCATTCGGTCATGGCAACCGGGTTTGCCTGCTTAAGGGCAGATTTAGACCAGAACAATCTACCCATGTTTTGTAAAATCGTTCCGAAATTAAGAGATATCCGAAGATATGGATCAGCCGCCCTTGACTTGTGCTATGTGGCTTGTGGTAGACTTGACGGGTTCTGGGAATATCACTTAAACCTCTATGATATTGCAGCCGGCGCTTTTATTGTAAAACAGGCCATGGGCTCAGTCACTGATTTTACAGGAACATCTGATTTCCCAAACCAGGGCATTGTGGCAACAAACTCTCACCTGCACACACAATTACTTGATAACTTTAAAACAGAATAAAAAGAGAAAACCATGACCATTCAAAGGTATCCAGACCATAATCTTCCCCCAAAAAATTGTAACTGAAGTTAAGCTATTTTTTTAAAGAATATCAAACAAAGCAAATGTACCAGGCAAGCCAGTGATTTGGACCGTTAAAAAAATTATTCTCCAATCAAACTCAAGTATAATTATACCTGTGCGTATTATCCAAGGACAGAGATTCTAAAAGATATCAAAAGAATACATTACCGGAAATAAAGATTCCAAAAACTCCATTTTTTATAAAAATGACTATGCAAATAGAACAGATTTATATATTATTCATTATCTGGTTCGATATTATTCTACTCACTTGAAATTGTACCAAGCTTTTTTTAAGACTATTTTAACTTTTCTAAAGGAGATTGTCATGGAAACAAGCGTTTACAAAATGATTGAGATTGTAGGATTCTCTGAAACATCTTGGGAAGATGCCGCTAAAGTAGCAGTTGCAGCGGTTGATAGCTCTGTTCGTGATATGCGTGTTGCAGAGATTATCAAGATGGATATGCGTTTAGAAGATAACAGGATTATTGGCTACCGTACAAAATTAAAAGTCTCATTTAAATTAGAATAGAAATATTTATAAAATTGATGTCACCCTCCTGAAATGCTTGTGATTGTATAGTGGTCTTTGTCCTAATGCATAATAAAAGGGAGTCCACACTGATACTTGGTGAACAAGTTCCTGAATTTTAGGAAAAGTCTAAAGGTAATACTGGACGCCCACCTTTTGAACCAATGGTTCAAAGGCTAAATATGCAACACGGCATGTTGGGGGGAGTTCCCATCATTGATAAGGATTTCGGGATATGTTACGGTAAAAAATCAGTATTCATTTTTTTCCGGAGGTTCTATGCAGATATCAATTACTTTCAAAAACATCGATTCATCAAACGCTTTAAAATCTCACATCCATGAGAAATTTGATAGATTAGATAAGATGCTTGATTATCCAGCCGATGCACATATTGTTTTATCAGTTGAAAAATTAAGGGATATCGTTGATATAAACTTACACTGCGACAAGATAAATATTTATGCGAAGGAAGAAGCTGAAAACAACATGTATTCGGCCATTGATACATTATCTGATAATGTTAAGTTGCAAATCAAAAAGTATAAAGATAAACAGCGGCGTCATTTGGCCGGGGATAAACAGAGCATCAAAACTAATGGTATGGAATTTAATTCTACTGAAAATATTGATGAATAAATCTTCTCTTTAGATGATTTTAAGCTCCATATATACATCTGCTGTTTCATAATCCGTGTCATCAGGTAAGGGAGCATGTTTAAAATCAAGTGATTCATATAGCCCCTTTTTCTGAATATTCAAACTCAACAATAATTATCCAAAGGCGGAATATTCCGAGCTTGGAATAGTTTAGGTTACCAAGAGAATACATTATCAGAATTTTCATGTGGGCTGTTTTCTCATGATGCAAGTACCTTTAAGTTCCTGCCATGCTAAAAATCTGATGGATTTCGATTTATTTTTATGATGTATAAAAATTAATGGGAGCTTGATCAATTTGATACTACATTTCTCCATATACTGGAATTAAATTTGTGAAAATTTATTTGCTTTGTACCACAATATATATTATTGTTATTTATAGTAGATTGACCAGAATATAAAAACTATTCTGGTAGTTTTATGGTTTGAAAATTATGCGGACTATGCCAAAAGTATTTACCTTTTAATTGTAGACTTTGGCTTAATTATGCGAAAAACAAATCTGATATAATCCTCAT
>JAGLLQ010000406.1 GCA_023140455.1 Desulfobacteraceae bacterium
TTCCCATGCACTTCCGCCAATTCTTATATCAATTCAATAAGTTATCTTTTAAGTACTCGTGTGCGCTCGTGCGCATTGATGCGTCAAACAATCATCTTAAACCACCTTGAAATTTCATTCTTTTTATTAATTCAATTTTTTAAAAAACAATTAAAATGGAGAATGCTATGACTATCAAGATTGAAGAAATCCCAGCTAATAATGCAGAAAAATTTCATATTGATTTCGAAAATTATATGAAAAAAAATGGCCTGACTGATCTTTGTAAACATAATATTATTAATGTTTGTAAAGTATCAAATCAGTGGGGAATAAAAGAATTAAAAAAAATAATAAAATATATGAGTTTTTATAGACCTGAATATAATTCAATTTTTTTGCTTTATAAAGATAATAAAGTTAAATGCTTTGGGTGTATTGAAATTGTGGATTATAAAGGGTTCCAACAGATAAAAAGATTATTTAAAGCTTCACCATGTAGTTTGATTAACAATTAATACTCTAAAGTGTTTTATTCATTTGATGTTTTGCCTTTGCGCCATGTTGTTACAGTGGTTTTATAAGCGTTTACAAAAACTGTCATTTCGGCATCAGAAAAATAATAGGCTTTGATTATTTTAGAGTTTCGATTAGTAACTAATATTTCTTCATAACTACCCAACTTATTAATAAATTTTACTTCATCCCAAGGAGTACCCATTACGACATTTAACATAACCCATCTTTGCATGTTGTTTTTTTGTTGCATGTCATGTGCTGTATTTTTGATCCCTTGCAACAATATTTCAGATAAACCATGTATGCTGTTTTTAATTTTTATAGCCTTTGGATTTCCGTTGTCTGCGCCCCAAAAAGGGTAAAATGCTACCTCTGTATCATACTTACTGCTGGGTAAGTTTTCGCTTTTTGTATTTAAAATAAAGCTTTGAGTAGAATCTTTTATTCTGATTTTTTTAGAATAACCAATATAAACATCATCGGGTTTTTGGTTTTTTAAATCAATACTTGCCATAACTTCTACGGGTAATGGTATATTGGTTTTTATATTGAATTTCACCTCATGCTTCGATATTTGATTAGTGGATAATTCAATGTAATATTTTATTTCTGAAAGCTCATTTGCACTCCCTCCAGTTACAAGTAACAAACCACATATCAAAGTACTTAGCATTATTGAGCTTTTCATTATGCTTCCTTTTTTACGGTATTATTAGAAATTTTGGGACACCTAACTTTGAAAATAACCGGTGAAATCCGGTTCATTTTTTTTGTTATTAAAGACTTTCAATTCTTATAATGCTGTTTTTGGGGCTAAAAACGCCCTTTTTTTGAGCTAACCCATTGAATTCACTTGAATCTGCTTGGCCCGACCCCATTATTTTCCCATTTTACCCCTTATTCTTCCCTAATCACGGCTGCACTATCGGATGTGAATAATAAGTTCAAAGGTTACGGGGCTGTTTCCGCAATACTTATGAAACGCCCGGTTAGCCCAGTTATTATTATTCATCGATAAGATATTTTTCGTCAATATCTTTTATTTTTTCATAAACAGCATCTAATTCTGACTTTTTATCTTGATTATAACATAGAGCCATGCTGCTATTTGCGTTTAACATAATGTAGGCGCAACATTGAAATGTTTCACAAAGGTATTTGCTTGTTGGGCCGAAAGATAGATTTATATCTTTCTCAGTTTTATCAATATGGTCATCAAGCGCAGGTAAGTTAGAATGGGCAGAGTTACTATATAGTGTATACCACAGGTTATAAAAATCTTCTAATTCTGCAGCAATCGCCCATTGCTTTGGTCTTAAACTATTTAGTTCCTTATTTTTGAGGAATTTTTTTTGCTCAACATAATGTGTTTCTAAATTATGCTCTTTTGCAGCTTTCTTAAGTTCTTCACCTTTGAATTGGCAGGATGCTTTTAGTGCCCTTCTTCTTCCCTCTTCAAACTGGTCATAATATGACTGAATAAGATCAGGTTTTTTTTGAAGTGCTACTAAAATAAATACAGTTTCAAGCATACCTCTTACAAGTACCTTCGCTTGGGAAACCATACCAAATTGAAGTAACATTATTGTTGCTTGATAGTTTTCGATTATCCGAATATGCAGTGTTTTTAGAATGAACTTTCGCTTATCTTCCCAGTCTACTTTTTGGGAACGCATTAAGTCCATGCTAAACCTGTTTAAATTGTTGGCAAAATCAAAAATATCAGCATATTGGTCCATAAAATAATCTTTGCTATTAATGATCTCTTCAGAAAGAAATCCATCAGTCTCAATTTTGGTCATATTATTACTCCAAAGGATAACCAGTAGTTACATAGTTTCTATATATCATTACAATTTACATTATATCTGACTGTGATTAATATTAATTTCTAAAAAATTAGTATCAGAAATCAAGATTGTTGTAAACAAAACTTTAATTATATTAAATACATAAATAGTTTATTGTTCATTAGGGTAATTTTTAATAAGATAATAAATCAAAAGACCGGCATCAATCGAGGCTGTGCCCGATATGCAGGTGTTTTGATTTATTGACCTTTTGAAATATAAAATTCAGAATACCAGTATATTAATAGGTTTTAAAAATTTTACGCACTTTTTAGTTTGCAGCCAATAAGGGGGAAAAGTTACCTATAAATAATTACGAAGGAACAAAAAACCGTAGTGATTATTTATATTTTTTCCCCGTAGTGAATTGAAGATCAGCAGTGAACTGCATAAATAAACCCAAATTCGGAAAGGATTTTAGCTTGCTAAAATTTTTTCCGAATTTCTCGGCTCGGGTGAAATTTGGTCATCTCCTCAAGCGGAAAAAGAAGGCAGAAAAATGGAGCGGAGCGGAGTTTTTCTTTAACTTGATTTATATAGAATAACTGTCACTTTTTATAACTAAAACAAATTGTGTAAAAAAATTAATAATTAAGTAAAAATAGTGCATTTTGTTATTGATTTATATCTAAAATAGTGTATTCTATAATTCAACTTAAAGGAGAAAGTTACTAATGATAGAAAAAAATGAAAAAATTCGATGCAACATGTATCTTGATAAAGAAAATATCTCTATTGTAAAAGAATTTATAAAAGGCACTGGTTTAACTTTTTCGTCTTATCTTGACTTGATTATTAAGCAAGCTGCTACTGAAATTAATTTATATTATGAAGTTCTATCCGATACTGATTCAGAACCTACAATTTTTACAGAAGAAAATGGAAAGCTATATTTTGATATTTTCACAGCTCATAGAATGATTGGGATTGGCAATGAAAAAGGTTTTCTTCTCAGCGAATCACAGAATAAAAGAATAGAAAAGAGGAAGTGGCGTTATGAGGTTGACCCGAAAAAAGGAGTTCGTCTTGTTATTGGTAAAGTAAAAAAAGAATAAATATAGGATAAAAAAGTTCTGAGGGGTGCTTGAACACCCCCCAGAAGAAATGTCCCAGAGAAAATAACTGTCTACACATGTTACATAACCCAGAACACTTCTTTTATACAGCTTTTCAAAAGCAGTGTCAAAACCTCTTTGGAACATTTGGATACATTAACCAGTATTTAAAGTCCAAGGAGGTTTTTTTATGGACAAACAAAAATTTGAACGTTGCCCCAATCAAGTAGGTGCTTTTTCTGGAATAACACTTGATGGTAAA
The DNA here is from genome assembly GCA_023140455.1 of Desulfobacteraceae bacterium. Next base: position 3,666 of record JAGLLQ010000406.1, read on the forward strand.
AAAGTTATTGCAGGTCCTCTTAATTGTAATTCACTAACATGTCCTGTCTGCCAAATTAGATTAAAAAAGAGAATATTTAAAAGAATTCTCCACGGAGGAATTGGAGAAGACTGCACTTCCAAATATGGTTTCAAATTTCTTACTGCAACATATGGAGGCAAGGAAAAACGGCAAAGCGCACAACTACAATTACAAATAGACAATGATAAGCGTAAGGAAAATGAGAAGTTAACTCTAAAAGAACATATTTATAATGAAATGGCTTTTGTATTTCATAAAATGATAAAGGCATTAAAAAAGAAATATGGGAATTTTCATTATTTTAGAGTATGCGAACCACATAAAGATGGTATTCCACATTTTCATATACTATTTGCAGGTAATGCAATTATCCCAAAAAGAATCTTAAAATCAATTGAAAAATTATGGTGCCATAAATATGGAATGGGCTATGTAAAGATTAATTGCGTAAAATTCAAAAATAAAAAACATGCAATCAGCTACATGCTTAAATATATTACTAAGGATATCCAAAAAGTCGGGAAATGGAAAAGAATTTTTTCTGCAAGTCAAAATGCATTAGTTAAAATTATTAAAAAAGATTGGTTAGCTATTCAAGTCTATATTGGTGCAGTTAATGATACAGGTATCCAAGAGACACTTCTCTATAATCATGGATTAACAAAAGAAGACATTATTCAAACACAAAAACAGGCTCCCCCTTCCAGCAAAATTCCTTTAGAGGTCATGAATCGAATGTTATTTCAACAATTAGAAAAAGCATATTAAATATAGGTTGAAAATATTGACTTACATGCCACCAAAATATAATACTCAATTAAGTTTTAATTTAATCGGGGGTATTTGTATGGCTGGCAAAGTGAGCAAGAGAAAAGGTCGGAATAATTACCATGTATCGTGGTATGACAAAAACACTAAGAAAACAACCAAGATATACCAGTATAAAGGCGAAAGAATGTATCATAGTTCTATTGCTGAACGCTTACTTATCTCAATGCAAACCTCTGTTGAAAATGGCACATTTGTTTTAGAACGTTTTACTAAACCGGGATTTACTGATGTTGTGCCGTTCATTGAGCATTGGCTTGAAATTGTCAGGGATGATTTACAGCCAGCTACTTATAAAGGTTATAAATCCTATGTTAAAAATCATATCAAACCATATTTTCAAGAAAATAATCATATATCATTGCATGACATCCAGCTTGATGTTTTAAAAGATTTTAAGCAAAAATTACCTTTGTCTCCAAAAACAAAAATTAATGTAATGTATTGCTTGCATGCAATTCTTGATTATGCAAAAAGATCAAGACGTATTGTGGAGATGCCCAGTTTCCCCAGGAAAAAAGAATACCAGTTGATTAAAAAGCCTATTAAATGGCTATCAGAAGAAAGACAATTGCATATCTTGGAACAAATACCAAAAGAACACCAACCTGTTTTTTATTTTTTAAAATATCATGTCAGAAGACCTGCTGAAGCTTGTGCAATGTTAAGAGAAGATTATGAGAATGGTGTATTCACAATTTGTCGTTCAATATCAGCCCGAAAACATGTTAATAAAACCAAAACTGGAGAGATTCATACTATCCCATGCGTTTCTGCTTTTAAACCTTTTCTTGAATATGAATTAAAAAAGCCGATAGCTTCTCAGTTTTTTTTCAAAAATCCCAGGGCAAGGAAAGCAGGACAAAGATATACTAACGAATCGCTAAATACTCTCTGGAAAGAAGCCTGTAAAAAAGCCGGAGAACATATAGACTTATATTCAGGGCTTAAACATTCCTCATGCTCACAGTTTATAAATGAAAAAGGATTGTCTGAATCAGACGTACAGATTATAACTGACCACGCTCGAATTGATTCAGTAAGAAATTATGCCAAGACAGAAGTAAAAAGAAAACGTGAATTGATGGAAAGCAAAATTATTGACTTAGTGCGCCATAATGGGCAACATAGAAAAGCAGGAGGATAAAATGTCATTATTTCAAGAGGTTATACACGATCACTTGTTTTCGATTCCCATGCACTTCCGCCAATTCTTTTCAATATGCTTTATTAATAATATGCTATACTAAATTTTCTTATAGCAAATATTAAGTTGTATCAATATCAGATTGCTATTAATGAATACATCTGTTATAAAGCGAAAAATTTTTCTGTAATTAAAAATTTATTTATATTTTTAAAAATTAAGCGAAAAAGATTTTATGAATAGAACTATTTTTTCTACACCAATAATACGACATATTATGCCTCTTTTCAGCACAGTTTTATTATTCTGTCTTGGCTGGAAAATTAAAGGGGGGCTGCCCGGTGTACCAAAATATGTAATGATAGCTGCACCACATACAAGCAATTGGGATTATTTTTATACACTTCTAATTGCGTTTGTACTTAAAACACAAATATATGCTATGGGCAAAAAATCATTAACAACCGGCCCTTTTGGCCCGATTATGAAATGGCTTGGTATAATACCCATAGATAGATCAAAATCACATAATATTGTTGAACAGACGATCCAGCAATTTAATGTACATGAAAAATTAACAATCCTTGTTCCACCATCTGGCACACGAAATAAAGTTGCATACTGGAAAACTGGTTTTTATTATATTGCTCATGGTGCTAATGTCCCTATTGCCTTGGGATTTATAGACTATGGCACCAAAACCGGTGGTATAGGACCATTATTTTATCCAACAGGAAAAATTGATACTGATATGAAAACAATCAGAAAATTCTACGCTGATATTAAGGGAAAAAACCAGTACAAACAAATCAAAGAATTACAATCTAGATGATGTACTCCCTGAGGAATTTGGATTTCTTTTCAGATCTTTTGATTCAAGCTTTAAAGCATAATCCATAATATAATCACAAACATCTTCAACAAAAAATGCACCATTTTCAGTAAGACAGATATGAGTGTCAGTTATCTTAACAAGATCAAATTCTTGTAAGTTTTGAAGTAAAACTTTAAAAATATCAAGTCCGTTTTCATTAAACCTTTCTTTAAATTCAGCTAAAGAGAGTCCTTTTAAAGCTTGTAAGTTTAAAAAAAGAGTGCGGTACATCTGGTCATCTTTTGATAATTTAATATATCTTCCAATAGGAAGGATATTTTTATCTATAAGCTTTGAATAAATCTGTGTATCTTCGTGTTTGTCCCAGCTGATTAATTTTGAATAGGATCTCGCCCTTGAACCAAATGCAATAATTGGCATCTGGTTAATCCAATGATGTCTGTATTCCCAATATTTCTTATCTGTAAAATATCCATTCTGTTCATATCCTTGCTTTTGCATCCAACTTTGCATCATATATACCATCTGGAAAAGATCTTCATCCTTTACAAGAAGGTCTGGGTTTTTTTTATATATTTCAACAGCAAGAGGGTTTACGATTTCATGACGAAGATATTCAACAGCAACGGGTTTAATCTCTTCTAATATCTCCATGTCACGTTTAAGGCTTTCTATTGTCTGTCCTGGTAATCCTGTCATCATATCGATATTGTTTAGCATATTCAAATCATTCAATGTTGTAATGATTTTTTTAATACTCTCTTTAGTATGTGAACGTTTACATATCTTGAGAACTTCAGGATCAAAGGTTTGGCATCCAATGCTAACTCGATTGATTCCTATTTCAGAAAGCCCTTTAATTCTATCACTGCTTTTTAATGTTGATGGATGAGCTTCAGTTGTGATGCTTGCACCCTCGACAATATTAATATAGTCTTTTAATTTATTTATAATATCCTTTAAATTATCATTAGAGAAAGTTGTGGGAGTCCCTCCGCCAAAATAGATACATTGCACTTCTCTTCCATCAAAAAGACCTGTTTTAGCAAAAAGTTCAATCTCTTTAAGAATACTTTTAAAATAAAGTTCTTGTTGTTTCTTATCTGTTTTATGAGGAAATGAATTACAAAACACACATTCTGAAAAACAAAAAGGAAGATGAATATAAATTAATAGCCTTTTATCATTGATTATGCTTATTTTTAAATCATCTAAAAAACTATTTATAGTTGATGGCGAAACCATTTGATATTTATGTGGTAAAAAAAGATCAGGTTGATTTTTCGTATACTCTAAAGAGCCCTGGAAGAAATTTTTTTTTATTTTTTCAAGCTTATTAATGTCTATCATAATACTCCACTAAAACTTTATTTTTTAGAAATTTTTTTTAAAACCAAAGCTTAATAATATAATATCCAGCTATTATGTCAAATTGAATGTTAAGCAAGGTTCTCATTCTTAAAGCAGACCCTATACTTTCCAATTAGGGAAGTCAAGGCAAGTATCAAGAGGACTTATTACTGGAGGCGGTTCTTTTTTCATGGCTTTGATATAAACTTCTGTCATTTTGACATTTGCATGT
>JAGLLQ010000407.1 GCA_023140455.1 Desulfobacteraceae bacterium
GAAGAGCTGACTCAAAATGGCTACGTAAAAAAGAAAATATTTAAAAAAGCTCTTGTCCCGGTTAAACCAGGAGACTTCACTATCCCTGAGATAGGCCTTATTTACTTTGATACACAATCAGGAAAGTATAAAAAAACTACAGCCGCCCCGATTGAAATTAGAGTAACAAAATCAGCTGATGACAAAGAATCAAGCTTACAAATTCCAGGGAATAACATTGATGAAAAAAAAATCATTAAACATGAAGTTGAGTTTACAGGCAGAGATATCCTCCCGTTAAAACAAGGTGCTGATGTACTGAAAAATCAAAAAGATCTAAGTTTCAATGTTTTTGCCCTTTTAATATTTTCACCGTTCATCATTTTCTGTTTAATAAAATTTTTTACCGGCTTTACAAAAAAGGAAAGATCAAATTCAGTTGTCATGAAACAAAAAGCAGTTGAAGCACTTAAAAATGCCAGGGATACAAAACTCTCCCATGAAGACTTTCTAAATCATATCAGGAAAGCTGTTGTTTCAAGCATTTTATCCAAAGGAGATATTACAGGGGAATCTTTAACAAAAGAAGAGGCTTATAAAATTCTGCAAAAATCCAGTCTGAATAATAAAGAGATAGAAGATATCCTGAATACTCTCAATGATATAGAATCTGCAAAATATGGAGGAGAATCTCTGGAAACAAACAAAAGAAAAGAGTTCTTTTCAAAGGCAAAACAAATAATCAAAATTTGTTCTATAATATTTTGCATAATGTCTTTTGTCTCATTTATACCTTTAAAAGCACAAGCTGCAAAGGTAGATGAGTCAGGTACACTATTCTTAGAAGGAGTAAAAGAATATAAATCAGGAAACTTTGAAACAGCAGCTCAAAAATTTGAAATAATTGCTTTAAATGGAATAAAAAATGGCAAGCTTTATTACAATACTGCCAATGCATTCTTAAAAGCCGGAGATGTGGGTAAAGCCGTTCTATGGTATGAGAGAGCTAAAAAGCTGATTCCGTCTGATGCTGATTTAAAATTCAATCTTGATTATGCGCAGGAAAGACTAAAAGATATCAATGATTCAAAATCTTTAAATTTTTCAGATATTTTATTTTTCTGGAAAAATTATTTCTCTTCCAACCTGATTAGATATTCTGCAATTATTCTATCTTTTATTGTTTTCTTATATTCTTCAATCAGGGTTATTAACAGGAAAAAAATATTTACCACGGCAGGATCTCTTGCTTTTGTTCTTTTTCTATTGGTTCTAAGTACAGCCTTGTTTGATTATTATCAATTATATAATACAAATTCAGCAATAATTATACCTGACAAAGTATCTGTCAGATCCGGGCTTTCAGAGGATTCAACTGAACTTTTCATACTCCATGCAGGTACAAAAGTAAAAGTAGATAAGGAAAATAACGAATTTTTCCGCATATCTTTTTCCAAAGGCAAACTTGGCTGGGTTAAAAAAGGAGATGCAGTTAAAATATGAATTTCACCGGTGGAATAATAGCATTATTTACTGTTCTGTTTTGGACATTAAGCGTGCAACTCTTTGAAGCTGCCTCAAAAAGAATAGGCTCAACATCAGTAAATATAATCAGAATATCAATTGCAGTTGTCCTGTTCTGTATCATACTATTTATAAAAGACGGCTATATTATCCCAAGCTATTTTCCAATGCGTGCATGGATATATCTTTCTTTATCTGGTGTGATCGGTTTCTTTTTAGGTGATATTTTTCTTTTTAAAGCTTTTGTTGAAATCGGACCAAGAGTTACAATGCTCATCATGAGCCTCTCTGCTCCTGTTGCTGCATTAATCGGCTGGTTCTTTTTAAACGAAACATATATAGCACACCAGTGGATAGGAATGTTTGTTACATTATCCGGGGTTGCTCTGGTAATCCTGGAAAAAGATAATACAAAAAAAAATGCCAAGCCCAATTTACAAGCCCGCAATATTACACCAAAAGGCATTATATTCGGTATCGGAGGAATGCTCGGACAGGCAGTCGGTTTCATTTTAAGCAAAACAGGCATGCAGACAGAATCCGGATACCTTGATGCCATTGCCTCAACCCAGATTAGAGCAATGGCTGCATTTGTCTGCTTTGTTCTTCTTTTCACCCTGACAAAAAGATGGGGTGCAGTGAAACATGGAATAAATAACAAACAAGCCCTGACCTATACTGCTATTGGATCTGCTCTCGGACCTGTGGCAGGAGTCTCTCTATCCCTTCTTGCCCTGCACTATATGACAGTTGGGGTTGCTTCTACAATATTCTCTCTTGTACCTGTTGCTTTAATACCTTTTGCTATTTTCCTTCACAAAGAACGTGTGTCTTTCAAAGCTATGGCAGGAGCACTATTAGCAGTTTGCGGTATTTTCCTTTTAGCCAATTAATTTATTGAACTTCTAAGGATAACCAGACTCAGAAGGGTCAATCTGCACTTCCATTACTCGCCAGTTCTTGGAATATGACGAGCTCTGGCTAAAAAGTATACGACCCCTTCCCTTGTACAAGTAAATAAGCCGGGCATGGTCACCTCCATAATAAAATGGATTAAAAGCTTTTCCTGTTACATGAGAGGTTGAAGATGTTGGTTCACCAACTATATCCACAGCTTCCTGCAGGCTCATTCCTTTTCTTATAACAGATAGAGAATGTTTGCTTTGTTTAGACTGTTTTTTTGATGACTGCTGACCGGAAGAGACTGCAGGCTGACCTTTCACCAATTTTTTCCGCATTTTTGCCAGATCAACACTGCCTTCTTCATAAGGTTTTTCAGCAGATCCTTTGGGCATCATTCTCAAGGATTGTTTCGCATATTTTTGTACCTTGCGATTATCTGCTTTGTTGGTAACTGCTACAAGGACATTCTTATACCGGATATCTCCAGAACGCCCCAATGCCTTACATGCCCATGCAATTGCATCCACTCCAACGTTACCGGTATTATTATAACTCTGCAACAATTTTTCAGCCAGAACATCCAAAACTGCCCGTTCGGTAAGCTCAGTGTTATAAATACTTTGTGAGGCCTGACGTAAAGAAGAACTCCCGCCTCCGACAATCTGGTTAATATATCTTTCACCGGCCGGGCTGACGGCCATTGCAGGAATGGCTGGGATTAACATTGCTATTATCGAAATAAAAATTAATATCTTTCGCATTATAAATTACCTCCTGATATTTTAAGTAAACATATATTTGAAGGTATAAAATAAAAAATAACTACCTGTCAAGTTAAAAATGATTCTCTGAATCTATGCCGGTAAGGAATCTACCTTTAGGCTAAAGGTCAACCAAATAAAATATAATACAATTGGTTAAACCAA
>JAGLLQ010000408.1 GCA_023140455.1 Desulfobacteraceae bacterium
ATAATATGCTATACTAAATTTTCTTATCAGCGAATATCCAGTGATTCTGTTTTAAATTGATAGGCATAAAAACAGCATAGATACTCACATACTTTACTATGGCAGTTTAAACCTGCCTACCATTTCCTTTAACTTTTCAGCAAGTTTTGAAAGCTCACTTGAACTCATATTCACCTGACCACTGCTGGATGATATTTCATCTGACGCTTGATTAACAGAGGCAATATCCTGGGCAATTTCTCCGGCAACAGCTGAACTCTGTGCTACGTTTTCAGTGATCTCCTGAACACCCTGGGATGCCTGGGAAACATTTTCTGAAACTTCTTTGGTAGTTGCTGCCTGCTCTTCCACAGCAGTAGCTATGGTTGCCACTATATCATTTATCTCTTTTATTACTTTGGAGATATCTTCTATTTCAGTTACGATTTGCCCGGTAGAATCCTGGGTATTACCAATCTTTTCTTTGATCTCCTGAGTAGCTTCGGCAGTCTGGTTAGCAAGATCTTTAATTTCATTGGCTACAACAGCAAATCCCTTACCGGCTTCTCCAGCTCTGGCTGCTTCGATAGTGGCATTCAAGGCAAGCAGATTCACCTGGTCGGAAATATCATTTATGGTTTCAATTACTTTGCTGATTCCCTGAGCTGATTTCCCTAAATCTTCAACTTTTTCTGAAGCTCTTTGAGCCTTACTGACCGCATTATTAGTTATTGCCCTTGCCTGCTCAGAATTTTGGGCAATTTCATTTACTGTAGATGACATCTCTTCTGTTGCAGATGCTACCATATTGACATTAGTAGCAGTCTCTTCTGTTGCCGCAGCAACATTTGCCATATTGGAGCTCATCTCCTCAGAAGCTGTTGCCACACTGGTTGCACGCGTGGACGTCTGTTCTGCACCATCGCTCATCTGCTGTGAAATAGCAGAAAGCTCTGTGGATGATACATCAAGTGTCTCCACATCATTGCTGATGTCCTGGAACATTTTCCCAAGACTTGATGTCATACCATTCATAGATCTTGCAAGAATACCAATTTCGTCTTCCTGATCAATATCAAGAACCTGAGTAAAGTCACCTTGTGCCATATTATCAGCAAATTCAGCAACCCTTGAAATCTTGCCGGCTATAATTCTGGTAATGATGAAAGATGCTGAAACCCCCAGGATAACTGCACCAATTGTCAAAATTATAATAAGCATACGGTTTTTTGACATGGTATTATCCATATTTGAAACTGATTGATTTGCTTGTTCTTCAAAATGATGGATAGTATCCCTCAAAATCATCTGAGTCTTTTGAACAGCCGGCATGGTATCGTTATGGAATATCTCCATTGCAGCATCCTGTCCTTCAGTCTTATAGGCCTCCTTGATTTTAATGGCAGACTTATGAATCGCTTCATGGGGAGTTTTAATTTTATTCAGTAGCTGGGCAAATTGGTCATCTTCCTGCATCATCTTCTCTGTTTCTTTACTAAAAAGCCATTTGCCTAATCCACATTTGGTATGGTCTGTCTGAACATTAAGGATTGTCACATCATCCCTTAAAAATAGATCTTTTACTTTACTAACAAAGCCAAGATGATCAATCTCTTTTTCTAAAAGAAAAATTGAGTTGCTCTTTTTTTGAGCAAGTTCCTGGTTTGCCGTTTTTATCCTGGAAAATCCAATAAGGCTCATTGATGCGATTATGATGAGCAATACAAGCAGACTTCCAAAACCAATTGCCAGTTTAACACTGATGTTTAGATCTTTCCATTTCATATTTTGACTCCTGTATTAAAACTATTTATAGATTCTAATGCGAAATTAATATATCTCTAAAACTTGAAATGTGCTGCGAATGTATGAATAGCATTAATATTAATTAATAATTCAACAAGTTGCAAGAAAAAAATAAAAAATCGTACTATACTAAGATGGTAGGTTATTTTTCTATCAGCGATACAATCATGGTTTCAAGGACTGAGCCAATACGTTTCATGTGGATTAATCGCTCCTGTTCAGTTCTTCCGGGATAATTTCTGAATGCGATGAGTATTCCGCTGAGAGATGAAAAAAGAGTATGGGATAACAATCTGACATTCTCTTTTTTACCAAGTTTAATAAATACATAATCAAACA
>JAGLLQ010000409.1 GCA_023140455.1 Desulfobacteraceae bacterium
TGCCGGCCTGTATTGCAGCCTGTCCTGAAGATGTACAGACTATTGGACCAAGAAATGAAATAATTAAGCAGGCAAAAAAACTTGCCAAAGAAACAAATGGCTTTGTCTACGGTGAAAATGAAAATGGCGGCACCAATACTATTTATGTATCTCCTGTACGTTTTGAGCAATTAAATGAAGCGATTGAAAAAGGCAAAGGCAAACCTCATCTGAATAAAGTTAAAGACATGATGGCTTTGGGAAACAACCTTGCTCTTGCAATGCTAATAGCACCAGTTGCCGGTGCTGCAGCCGCATTTGGAAAATTTTACAAAACAACAAAAGAGGAGAAATAATACAAATGCAAAGAAAAATACTACAAGTTATATATTCAATTGCCATTTTCTTTCTTGCTCTTACAGGTTTCGGTCAGATGCCTATCTATAAAAGATACTATATCGCTGATATTCCTTACTTAGAATGGCTTAGCAAATTCTATATAACAAATGCTGTCCACTACATTGCTGCAATAGTTTTAATCACGCTTGCCTTTTATATTATTTTTGACATTATCATAAATAAAAAAACAATAGAAATTACTCCGTCAGGCTATGCAAAAATTGTCATGCTCTCTGGACTTATGGTTACTGGAATTTTGATACTGATCAAAAATTTCACAGGCACACCCTTTTCTCCAAATTTTATTATTGTTATTGATATAACTCATATAATATTCTGCATGGCTTTATTGATTTACAGCCTGCATACGCTCTTAACAAAACAAAAAGGGATTATGCATAATTTTTAGAAACTATAGCTGTAGAATTATGACTTAGCAGATTTCAACCTATCAAGGCTTTCTTTTGCAAACGATATTGTCGGATCAATTTGCAGCGCCATTTCATAATATTCAATTGCAGCTTTTGTCTTGCCCAAATCCCGGTAATTTGAGGCAACATTAGCATAATCAATGGCTGAACTTGGATCAATCGCAATAATCTTTTTAAAACTCTTAATAGCTTGTTCATGGTTTTTCATTTTAAAATGACAAAAACCAATAAGATTATGAATATCAGTTCGCTGTTCATCAATTGCTTCGCCCTTGGCAAGCACTGTTAGTGCTTCCTCATACCGCTCCATATCTTTCAGACAAAGTCCGGTGTAGGAACAAATATCAGGAAGATTCATTTTTGCAGGCTCAAGACTGAGAGCTTTTTCAAAATACTTAAGCGCGTTAGTATTGTCATTAAGTGAAAGAAGAGAAAATCCTTTATAAAAATTAGTATAATATTGATCAGGGATAAGTTTCTCTATTTCATTAAGTTTTACAAGAGCCTTTGCCGGATCAAAATTTTCAGTAATCAATCTTGCTGAAAACATTCCGATACTTGCATCAACAGCACGTTCTCTAAAATGTGCTCCGGGGATTATGGTGTAAAATGCAGGGATTTGAAGCCCTTTATGCATAACATCAATCAAAATCACATCCATGCCTTTTTTTGAAAGGGCTGAAACAAGGTTCTCAACTTCTGTTTTAATATTATCATTGGATTGATCAGGTAAATCATTAACAGATATGAGTTTATTTGGATGCGTAATATATTCTGCCTCTTTAAATGAGGTAAACTTGGGCAAACCACTTGCAACAAAATTAGAACCAGTATTAAAATCACCTGCAAGCTGTGCTGTTTCGCTAAGCGCACGGCTCAATGCTTTTTCCGGATTTGGTGTAGTACCGGCTGTCCAGACAATTTCACTCAAAACAGGGAATGTGGTTTTATCATAGGCCATAACCCCCACAGTAGGTATACCCATATCCTGGGAAAAATCTGAAATATGAAGAGATATCCCTGCTTTATTATATTTTGCAAGCATTTCTTTAACCATTGAATCTGTTGCAGATGCAGGGTCAATTCCATTAACATTCAATTTACCCTGGCTGATAAGTGAAGAAGTATGGCGTTCCACAACCTCGCATATTCCCTGGCTGATAGCCTCCTCAGCACAGTTCCCGGCACATGGACCATTAAATTCATTTATCATATAAAACCAGTTAAACGGAACAAAGACTTCCTTTTTTTGGGTAAGATTATAACCTTGAGTCCATTTTAAAGGAAGACTCTCAAAAATCTTTCTTTTCGCATCAATATCACCGCCTTCATCATGCACTGACTGCAGTATCATGGAGAATGGCAATGTCTTATCTTTCATATTTTTATAGGTATCTGTTATAAAATTATCAGGATTATTCACAAAACTGAAAAAACTAAACCTTTCAGCAAGTTCCATCACTGCACTTGCTTCTGCCTGCTCTGGAGTTGCGCCCTTGCCCATCTGTTTATTAGTTCCTATAACATCTTTTGCATCTGAGCCGCATTCACTGAAAAAAACAGGAATATCAAGCCTGCCATTATCTATTCTTTCTGTTTTGCTTAAAATATTAAGATTCAGTTTAGCTGATTTTTCCTTAAACCTGTCAACAGTCTTTTGAGGGGAAATAATCTTATCCTGATCAAGTGTCTCTGTTTTCAGGGCATCCTTTAATTCTACTTTGAAACTCATTTTAATCTCCAGTCTTTTATTCTTTCCAAAGCTTCCAATAAAGCTTTCATTTTTTTAAAATTATTGTCCTCTAATATCACATTCCAGCATTTATTTCCTTGACTTTATTCTGAGTTATATTAATTTCATCTTATGAATTATGATAAAATGCTTAAAAAACATAACACTGTTTATCTGCTCTCCGGGGAACAGACATCAACAGACCGAGAACTTATCAGGGAAGAACCGTTATCCATAAATATACAGGGTGAAAATTATGCTGTAATAATGCGTACGCCGGGATATGAAAAAGCCCATGCAGCCGGTTTCTGCTTGGCAGAAGGCATTATTGATACACCTTCAGATATTCTTGATATTGCTCTTTGTGATGGTGATGACTCCAATGTTGTTGCAGTAAAACTAACCCAGAAGCGGAGTGAAAAAATCCCTCAGCTTCTTACTAAAAAAAGCTATATAAGCCAGACAGGCTGTGGCTTATGCGGAAGAGAAATAATTGATGATCTGACAAACAATCTTACATATCTGAAACCATCATTTAACATATCCTTCACTCAGGCAATGAGTATTGTTGCCCAGATGAAAGATATCCAAAAATTAAGGAAAAGATGTTTCTCCTCCCATGCTGTTGCTCTGTTTAATAAAAATCAAAAAAAAATATCTGAAGCAGAAGATGTTGGCAGACATAATGCTCTTGACAAAACTATTGGAGCTTTATTCCTTGAAAACAATCTTAATGATGCGTCCATTGCACTTCTATCTTCCAGAGCAAGCTATGAAATGGTTCAAAAATGCGCCCGCGCAAAAATTGAACTGATAATAAGTATGGCAAGACCAACTGCTCTTGCTGTTGAATTAGGTGAAAATATTGGAATAACCCTGGCCTCGGTGCGGGATAATGGATTATATGTTTTCACAGAGAAATCAAGGATTACTCTATAAAAATTTGCATTATAATAAAGAGTAAGGTAAATAATTAAGATAGTTAACATAGATAATGGAGGGGAAATGCGTGGCGCGCTACTGATAATTATTTTAATTACTATGCTGGTTGTTGGAATGCTTGTCATAAAAGATTACCATACTGCTTCATCAACAAATTCTTCAACAAATTCTGAAAAAACAAAAAAGGCATACATAGACAAAACTAAGCAAGCTGTCAAAACAGCAGAACAAACAACAGATACAATAAAACAAGCTGCGAAAAATCTGAACAATTAAATTATAAAGTCATTAGGACTCTTTAGATAAACTTATTCAATTGATAAACAGAGTATAGGCATAGGTGGGGGAAAATTATTTAGTTCTTGACAATATATTACGTATACGTAATATTGGGATCAGTATATTACTTAATAGAGGTAAAAAATGAATTTTCCGCTTCCGCCAGACTGCCCATATTATTTGATTTCCAGAGCTACGCTTACAGTCACTTCCCAATTAAAAAAGGGTTTTACTGATAAAGGCATCAACTCTATAAAACCCTCCTATCTTGGTGTTTTGCTCTCTTTATGGAATGAGGACGGGCTTAAAGCAATTGAGCTTGGGAAAAAAGCAGGGCTTGAGCCATCTACCATGACAGGACTTATAGATCGCATGGAAAGAGACGGGCTTGCAATGCGGAAGCCCGACCCCAATGACAGGAGAGCGCACAGAATTTATCTGACTCAAAAAGGTATTGACACTGAAATTCCTGCGACTAACGTAGTATCAGAAACTCTTGAAAAAGCCTTTGGCAGTATCCCAAAAAAGGATATTGAAACAACAAAAAATGTGCTTCGCAACATTCTTATTAATTGCGGTAAGGAGGAAATAAAATGAATGGAAAAATTGGATTTACCTGTGCTTATACACCAGTTCCTTTAATTGAAGCTGCAGGATTCTCCCCCTATAGAATTTTCCCTGAATCAAAAGCGCCGGATCAGGCAGGACACCTGCTTCACGACAATTTATGTCCCCACATTAAAAGAGTCCTTGACCGCGCCCTTGCAGATGATCTGCCAGATCTTGCTGGCATGGTTTTTATCAACTCCTGCGATTCCATGCGCCGCCTCGCTGATGCCTGGCATGAGGCAAGACCTGATGACAGAATAATCCTTATAGATCTTCCATCTGTCAATAGCGACTTAAGTCTTAATTATCTTGCAAAGGAATATGAACGCCTGGCTAAAACACTTTTCCAATGGAATGACAAAGCTTTTTCTTTGGCAAAGATAAAGGAAAAGATCAATACCTGGAACCTTCTCGCTGAATCAGTAAAAAGGGTTGAGAACACCATGTCTCAAAATTATTTCCCGGGATACATTTCTGAACTCCAAAAAATAATTAATACTGCTGCAACTGATTCAACTGACAAGGCACTTTCAACAATAAAAACTAAAATTGAACCTGAGACGAATGCTAAGAGTGGGTTGGCCCCTGTTTTTATTTTTGGGAATCTCCTGTTTGACCCTAAAGCGTATGACCTGTTTGAAGAATGGAATATGCATGTAACTGCCAGTAATTTCTGCACCGGCTCAAGGTTCACTACTAAAATTGAGGTCAAAGCTGATGACAATATCTTCAGATCCCTTGCAATTTCCTACCTTAACCAAATGTCCTGTGCCAGAACCATGGATATAGAAAAGCCCGGCAGTATAGCAGAAAAAATTGTCCAACAGGCAAAAGAAAGCAACGCAAAAGGTGTTATCGGATTCACATTAAAATTCTGTGACCCGTATCTTGCGAGAATTCCAATGATCAGGCAGGCCCTTCAAAAAGAATCCATTCCATTTCTTATGATAGAAAGTGACTGTACCATGGGCTCCATAGGGCAGCAGCAGACAAGAATAGAAGCATTTACAGAAATGCTGGGGGTATAATATGATGTATGAATATTTTGATGATGTTGTAAAAGGAATTACTGAAAAACTCGACCAGGATCCCAGCGGCATCAATGCAAGAAAAAAATATGCTCTTGAAATATCAAAGCTTGGAAGAAAACTTTATTCTGAAGATGAAAAAATTGCGTGGTGCGGTGTACTTGCACCCTTTGATCTCTTAGGTTCCATGGGAGTCACTCCATGTTTTATTGAATTTGTTGGTGCCATGCTGTCTTCCATGCAAATGGCAGGAACCTTCATGGAAGAAGCAGAAGATTCTGGATTTGCAACAGACTCATGCGCTTACCACAGAGCTGTAATGGGAGCAGTAATGAAAAATGTCATGCCGGAACCTGATTTCATTATTGGGACAAGCAGCCCATGCACTGCAGGTCTTTCAATTGTAGAAAATTTTGCGAAACAATATAAAAAAGACTTTTTTGTTTTAAATGTGCCCCAGAATTATACAAAAGAGGCAGTTAAGTTTCTCACATCCCAGATTGAGGAAATGGTCAGCTTTGTTGAAGCCCATACAAAGGAACCTTTGTCAAAAGAAAAACTTGGTATTGCACTTGAAAACTTTAACGAATCAACCAGACTAATAAAAGATATCTACAATCTTGCAAAAACAAACCCCTCTCCTGTTGACAACAATTTTTTAAAGGATTTCAGCACAGTAGTCCCTCTTATCATGGCTACTCAAGAAGGAGTTGATGTCTGCCAGGCATTTAAAGATGAACT
>JAGLLQ010000041.1 GCA_023140455.1 Desulfobacteraceae bacterium
TTCCTTTCAAAACAATGGTTTGTTAAAGCAAAACCTTTAGCTAAAAAAGCAATGGAGGCAGTGAGAGAGAAAAAAACCAGAATTGTCCCGGAAAATTGGGAAAAGACATATTTTGATTGGCTTGAAAATATCAGAGACTGGTGTATCTCCCGTCAGATATGGTGGGGGCATAGAATCCCTGTATGGAAATGTGCTGATTGCGGGAAATATACTGTTGAAGAAAAAGATCCAACTATTTGTTGTGAATGTGGATCTGAGAAGATTGCCCAGGAAGAAGATGTCTTAGATACCTGGTTCTCAAGTGCATTGTGGCCTTTTTCTACAATGGGATGGCCTGAAAAGACTGAGCTTTTAAAGACTTTTTATTCTACAAATCTTCTTGTAACCGGATTTGATATTCTTTTTTTCTGGGTTGCAAGGATGATGATGATGGGCACTTATTTTATGAAAGAAGTTCCTTTTAAAGATGTTTATATCCATGCACTTGTCAGAGATGAACATGGGAAAAAAATGAGCAAATCTAAAGGAAACGTGATCGACCCCCTAAAAGTCATTGATCAATACGGTGCTGATGCTTTCCGGTTTACCCTTGCTGTGTTTGCTGCCCAGGGCAGGGATGTAAAGATGTCAGCAGACAGGGTAGAGGGGTATCGTCATTTTGTAAATAAATTATGGAATGCTTCAAGATTTGCTCTTATGCATATTGATGAAAAAAGTTTGAAGGATGATTATTTTAATGATGTATCTGATCTTTCAAAATTTTCAAATCTTGAGCAATGGATTATTTCAAGATCAGCTGATACTGCCCGCAGAGTAAAGGATGGAATAGAAGAGTACAGATTTAATGAAGCTGCAAATGATATTTATCAATTTGTATGGCATGAGTTTTGTGACTGGTATATTGAGGCTACTAAACCTGTATTGTTTGAAAAAGAGGGAAAAGAGCGAAGAGATATTGCAAGGGCTGTTTTGTCTAAAGTGTTAAAAGATATTCTTGTAATGCTTCATCCTTTTATGCCTTTTGTGACTGAACAGGTATGGAGTATCCTGCCTGTGACAGAGGGCTCGATTATGAAAGCTTCATTCCCGTATAATGCTGATTATGACAAAAAAGTTTACAATCCAGAGATTGAAAACGGGATCAAGTTTATATTTGATCTTGTTTCAGGCATTAGGAATGTAAGAAGCGAAATGAACATACCTCTTTCAAAGAAGCTTAAGGTTAAAGTGCAGGCTGATGTTAAAAAAGAGAATCAATTGATTAAAGAAAACAGGTCAATCATTCTAAACCTTGCTAAACTTGATGAACTTGACTTTATAGAAGAAGATAATGTGCCGGAATCATCTGCTACTGTTGTTGTGGGAGATACAGTTTCATATGTATCGCTAAAAGATGTGGTTGATCTGCAAAAAGAAGAGAAACGTCTTGAAAAAGAAATTGAGAAAGTTTCCAAAGAATTGAAAGTTGTATCAAACAGGCTTAATAATGAAAGCTTTCTTGATAAAGCCCCAGAAAATGTTATAAATAAAGTAAAAGATCAGTATAAAGAACTTGAAGAAAAAAATGATAAACTTGTAGATAATCTTGATAGAATTAAAGGTGTCTAAAAAGACATATAAGAGCAATATTATGGATATAGTATGGATACACTAAAAGAACTTATATCTTTATCACTTTTTGAAGACTGCGGGCTTGGTGATATTACAACCGAGAATTTAATAGATAAAAATGTGACAGGCTCCGGAGTGATCATTGCTAAAGAACCTGCTGTGCTCAGTGGTGTTGATGTTGCTTCAAAAGTCTTTAAGATGTTGGATCCGGACATGGATATCCAATTGTTTTTTTCAGATGGAGACAGCTTTCAAAAGAATGACATTCTTTTAGAAGTCAAGGGAGAGCTTGTAAGTATGCTCAAGGCAGAACGTGTCGCATTAAATTTTTTACAACGCCTTTCAGGAATTGCAACTTATACCCGTTCTATTGTTGACGGGCTTGATAAAAACCATAAAGTACGAATTGTGGATACAAGAAAGACTACTCCCGGCTGGAGAAGTATTGAAAAGAAGGCTGTGCTTGCCGGTGGAGCATATAATCACCGCATGGCACTCTTTGATGGCGTTTTATTAAAAGATAACCATATTGCAGTTGCAGGTTCAATTAAAAAAGCTGTAGAAAAAATAAGACCAAAGATATCTCATCTTTTAAAGATTGAGGTTGAAGTATCAACCATGGAACAGGTAAAAGAAGCAATTGATGCCGGAGCTGAAGTTATTATGCTGGACAATATGGATCTGCAGTTGATGCAAAAGGCTGTTCAATATATTGATAAAAGAGCAATTGTTGAAGCATCAGGCAATATGGATAAACAGGATATTAATAAGGTCGCTGCTACCGGAGTTGATGTGATTTCCATTGGTGCTTTGACACATCAGGCAAAAGCAGTGGATTTAAGTATGAGGATAAGTATAGATTAGTTAAAACTAATTAATCGGGGCTGACAAGATAGGAAAGTTTATTCCGCCCAGTGTCCTTGGAAATATATAGTGCTTTGTCCACACGTCTGATAAATGATTCTCTATTATCTTTTATAATTAATTCTGTGGCACCGATACTTATGGTAATAGATGCAGTTTTGTCAGGTTGAGGATTAAATTTTTTTGCTCCAACGCTCTCTATTATTCTTTTTCCTACAAGACATGCTTTTTCAAGATTTGTTTCAGGAAGTAGTGCAGCAAATTCTTCTCCACCATATCTAAAAGCTGTATCAGTGGTTCTAAGGCATGAGTTTATAATTTTGCCAAGTTCGCTTAATACGTTGTCTCCTTCGATATGTCCCCATGTATCATTATAGGCTTTAAAAAAATCTATGTCCATCATGAGGAGTGATAAAGGGCGGGAATACCGGTTATGCCTTTCAATTTCAGTTTTAATAAGGCTGGAAAAATTTCTTGAATTATGAAGACCTGTAAGGTCATCAGTAATTACAAGCTTTTCCATTTTTTCCATTGCTTTGTCATATTTTTTTTTCAAGACTATTTCATGCTGAACTCTTTTGATTCTAAGATCAAGCTCTTCAAAGCGAAAGGGTTTAAATATAAAATCACTGGCACCTGTATCTATTGCTTCTTTATAAGAATAGTCGGCATTAAAACCTGTCATAACAATAACTTTTGAATTAAATTTATCATTGATATACTTTGTAAGCTCCAGGCCATCCATGCCTTGCATCATAATATCGGTAATTACTATGTCTGCTTTAAAAGTTTTAAGCTTTTTTATTGCTTCTTCTGCGCTGGAAGCAGATTCGACATTATAGTCTTTTATTATAAGGAATTCTTTAGCAGATTCTCTTATTATATCATCGTCATCGACAATTAGAATTGAATTGGTCATTACTTAAGCCCCCCTTGACTATTGCTTTGTCACCTGATAAATGTACATATTTTCCAAAATTTAATTATAAGTTATTTATATTTTGTAAGAATAAAAGTCAACTCTTGTTTGGAGTCAATTTGAATTATAAAGCAGAAAATATTAGAAATTTCGGCATTATCGCCCATATAGATCATGGCAAGTCAACCTTGTCAGATAGGATGATACAACTTTCAGATATAGTGTCTGACCGTGATTTTAAAGACCAGATTTTAGATACAATGGATATAGAACGGGAGCGAGGTATTACAATTAAATCTCAAACAGTCTCTCTCCCTTACAAAGCAGATGACGGTAAAAAATATCTTTTAAATCTTATTGACACTCCAGGCCATGTTGATTTTACATATGAAGTTTCCCGGGCACTTGCAGCCTGTGAAGGAGCTCTGATTATTGTTGATGCAAGTCAGGGCGTTGAAGCCCAGACCCTTGCAAATCTATATCTTGCCTTGGAACATGACCTTGAAGTTATCCCAATTATTAATAAGATAGATCTGCCTTCAGCAGAGATTCCCTGGGTAAAAGATCAAATCACTGGAGATCTTGGATTAGATGGTGATGCAGCTTTATTAATTTCAGCAAAAAATGGAATTGGAATTGAAGAGGTTTTCAATGCTATTGTAAATGAAATACCCCCACCTGCTGAAAATAATGACAAGCCTTTAAAAGCACTTGTTTTTGATT
>JAGLLQ010000410.1 GCA_023140455.1 Desulfobacteraceae bacterium
TGTTCTCCTGCAATTATCTGAGCCTTTATTTTTTCTTCCTCTGCCCGCTTACGCTCGGTAATGTCATGAGTTATCCCGAGTATGCTTTCAGGTTGCCTGTCCGGGCCATACAAAATTCTTGCATTGTTGCTGGTCCAGATGACAGTACCATCTTTACATGTTTGTTTTGCTTCAAATTTAACCGGTTTAAGGCCTTTTTCATCTCCGGATTCAATAAGTGTTAATGTTTTACCAAACAGGTTCATTACCTTTTCAAGTGAATCGGGCAGGAGTACCTCCTCAAGAGAGTGCTTCATTGCCTCTTCAACAGTATATCCTCTCAGCTGATAAACTGAAGGACTCATATAGGTGTAATTCAAATCCATATCCATGGTCCATATAACATCTGCAACATTTTCTGCTATTAAACGATAGCGTTCTTCGCTTTTTTTCAAAGCCATTTCCGCCTGTTTACGCTCTGAGACCTCTTTGTTTAAGCTATCAATTTTTTCTTTAATACGATCTCTCATTTTGAAAAATGTTTTTGTTAATTCAGCCAGTTCACCCTTACCCTTATCCTCAATGGAGATCTCAGACTGATAGTCTCCTTTTTCTATCTTTTGTGCCATCTTTGTAAGTTTTGCTATGGGAGACACTACAGAATGAACAACAAAATAGAGAATTATAATAGCCAGAATAACTCCTATGACAACCACAAGCAGGTTTATTAAAATAATTTTATTAATTCCAGACGTAATTTCTTTATATGACCCATTTACTCCAAGGGACCAGTTAACTATTGAAATGGACGAAAAAGAGATATATTTTTTTCCTTCTATGTCAGAATAGGTTGCAAAACCTGTTTTTTGATTGATCATTGCAGAAGCTACCTGTTTCAGAGACTGCACATTGGAAAAGGTTGCCAGATTATCGGTCAGAATTCGTTTTTTGTCCTCATGGTGAAGAAATAATCCTTTATTATCAATTACAAATATAGAACCTGAATAATCAATTCTTACATCTCTAATATCATTAAATAGGTTTTCAAGAGGTAAAACCAGAGCAATCATTCCAACAACTGTTGGCTCCTGGTTGGCAATGTAGGATAAAATGGCAGGAGCAAAAATAATAATAGACTTTTTACCAAAGTATTCACCTGGAGAAGAAATCGCCGGGGCTTTGGTGTCAAAAGCCTGCTGCCAACCTTGAATATTCTTCAGGTTAAAACCAATATACTGTTGTTGATAGGGTGCCATGTCATGGACTTTACCTGTAACAGGTGTATAAAAAACATTTATAAACTGAGGATAACGTTTTCGTAATACCTTTAAAGTTGTTTCAATATTGATTGCTGTAATCGCTGCATTACCAAGGTCCTGGCTTATATTAAGATAAAGTCTGATTGTTGAATCCAGCTGACCTGAATAACTGTGGCTCAGTAGTTTTGCATTTTTACGGGCCTGATCTTCAAGGGCTGATGTTGAAATAATATTAGTGATGAAAGTTATAATACTGAAAATAGCAATCAGAACAGGAATAATAACTATCATGAGCCGGAGCTGGATTTTCAATGCATAAAATCTCCAAAAAATGAATGTTTACTTGAATCTTTAAATATAACATATTTACTGCAATTTGTATAAAGTTTAAAAATATCATGTGTTCATCAAATTTAGTTGAGCTTTTAGTCTCTCTTTCGGAAGAGACTTTTATCTTGCTTTTATGAATATTTTTCAATATTATTATGATAATATTCCCATAAAGGAGTGAGGACAAATGTTAAAAAAACTGACCCTTGTTCTAAGCATATTCTGCATAATTATACTTTTAGGCTGCGAAAAAGATGAGATTGTTGTTGATGAAAGCAGTCCGTCGATAACTGCTGATAAAGAAACAGATGATACTAATACAGATGAGGAGAGCAAACCTCTTATTGCCGTTTCAGCCAAAGATACAATTCAGATTTTAGTAAGAGCAGATGGGGCACCTGGAATGTATCTTGGAAAAGACGGTAAAGTTCATGGTTTCTATGTCGATCTTGAAAAAATGATAATGAAAGAGATGGGACAATCATACAAATTTGTTCCGTTCAGTGATGTTGGTCCAGCTGCTCATGGTTTGAAATCAGGAACATACCATAATGCATTGGCAGTTCCCGATGTTCCTGATTACAGAGGTTTTCTTAACTTGTCTATTCCCTATGAAGTTCTGCATTATGTTATTTTTGTCCAAAACGATAATAAAGATATTTCAGGTTCTTCAAAAGAAAAATTACTCCAGAGTCTTCATGGTAAAAAAGTTGGTGTCCAAAGCCAGGGACATGTTTACCAAATTCTCCGTGGAATTAAAGAGATTGAACTTATAGAATACCCCACAACAACCAAGGCCTTGGAAGATCTTAGCAAAGGGTTATTAGATGCAGTCCCAGATGTAAAAAGGATAGGGATTTATTATAATGCTAAAAATAACTGGAAGATAATACCTGTTGGCGTACCTATAATGAGCCAAAAAATCACTACAGGGATTTCACCGGTATTCGAAACTTCACTGGTAGATCGTTACAACAAAGCGCTAAAGGCTCTGATCTCTGATGGTCGTTTTGATAAGCTTTATGAAAGCTATTTTGGTCCGATGGGTGAAGAAGACCGTCCTTAGTTCAAACTCATTTACGAACATTTTTGATTTAGCTTTAAAGATTCATTAAAAATATTCTGAAGTTTTAAATTCTGTTTCGCCATCATTACACAATTCTAACAATACTAATCCCATAATTGATTTTATTATTTTAATTGTTAATTTAGCGAATTTGAGATATATAATTAGTATATTTATTTACGTTTGCGATATTTCCCGGCGAAAAAATAGGGAGAATGAACCCCTTAAAGCAATCGTTTTTACTGTCAGCATTGGGCTTGGTATGTTAGAGGAATAAACTGATACTTTGGTAACTATTTAAGAAAAATAAAACCAGCCTGGTTCTATTTAAATGAAAGATTATTATTATTGTTTTCCCGAGGTAACAAAAAAATGGATTTAAAAACAGAATATTTTGATAATGGCAATTCGTTCCTTGCAATTGATCCTTTGACGATCAATCCAGATTATTTAACAGATTTTTTCATTTTTGAAAGATATCCAAAAAAAGATAACAATTATAGATTTCGTTGTCTTCTCACAGATAATAAGTCAATTTCTATAGACAAATTAATACTATTACTTAGATCCTGGGAAATCGTTTACATCCATAAAAATCAGTTGAATGCCTATCGTGAGCACATTAAAGATAATCTTGAATATATTCTTAAAAGTGATTCTTTAGATGTCAGGAAAAAAACTGAAATTTTTACCCAAGTATCAACCAAGGCCATTAAAGATGTTTTTGACACTCACTTATATAAAAATACAGTGAGCCCGCAATTTTTAGAACGTGTGGAGAAATTGGTATCGCAGGTTTTTGAATTTATCACCAGCATTAATTCTCTGAAAGGCTTAGCTCATTTGATCGGGCATAATTATGATACACATACTCACTCCACTAAAGTTGGCTGGTTAATTGCTACATTTATTAATGCTAACAGGGATTTATTTCCTGAGGTTGCAGAAGCTGATTTTAAAAATTTTATTATAAAGGCTACTGTTGCTGGGTTTTTGCACGATATTGGGAAAATAAAAATTCCTCAGAATGTTCTTAATAAAAGGGGGAAATTAAATAACCTTGAATATGTATCTGTCCAGTCTCATACTGCCTATTCTGTCAGCCTTCTTTTTGAAAGCGGGTTGCCGAAATTCGCAATGCAGGCGATTTTATATCATCATGAGAATGAAGATGGCAGCGGTTATCCGTGCGGTATAAAAAATGAGCAGATACCTCTCCTTTCAAAAATCACTCATATCATAGATGTTTTTGAAGCTTTAACATCAAAACGACCATATAAAGAGCCTAAAACTGCATTTGAAGCGTTAAGTATTATGACAGGAGAAAATCCTTTTGTAGAGACTTTGAATAAATTTGAAATGGAAGCAAGAGCGAATATTAAAGTACCAGTTGAAACTATAGTAAGAAACGAACCGGATATAAAGCTTCGAAGGTTACGGGAAAGGCAGATGATGGAAGAAGAAGAGAAAAAAAGAGTTGATGCAAGACTTAAATTGAGAGACAAAGGTATGTCTCATTGTTTTGACCCGGATTTAATAAAACGTTTCATAATGACAATAAACCAGTCTCAAAGCTTCGAACTATCTGGGTTGATGTGATTTTATAATTTATTTTGAAACTCAATATGTTGTAAAATATCCTCTATTGAAATCAACTTTAACATTAAGAGATTATTTTTGTGGTATTGAATAAAGGAAAGTTTGAAAATCTCGGGCTTGCTAATGATGGGAATATGCAATCCGCACTTTTAACTGCAATAGCCCGCAGTGCAGAAGATCTGACTACTGGAAGAGGCTGGCCGGATGGCGTGAATAATCTTCTAGGTGATTTGGGCAAAATTTCAGGTGTAAGCAGAGTTTGGATTTTTCAGACTCTGGAACTGACAGAAGAATATATTATTCAGGATTATACATTTGAATGGGCTTCAAAAAAACAATATATACAGATTGGGCTTCCCTTTTTGAACAAATTTAAAACAAAAATTAATGAGCCTGTTTACAAGGGTATAATTGATAGCAGGATAAAAGGCGAATATCAAAAATTTATCATTGATAAAATACCTGCTTCCTTGTTCCAGTCAGGTTTAAAAAAACAGAATATAAAATCCATGTTGACAATTCCCATTACTGTTGAAAATGAATGGTGGGGAACACTGGGCTTTGATGACTGTGAACGAGAATATAACTGGGCTGATTCAGAAATAGCATTACTGCGTACCACAGGTTTTTTAATTTCAAGTGCTGTATTAAGAGACAGGTTAAAAGCAAAAAGAAAACAGATTGATATACTTCAGAAAATAACCGCATGCAGTGCATGGCAGTATGATATTAGAAGGGGGTATCTCTGGAGTACTTCTGAAATTTTCCGTTCGACTCCAGGGAAAACAGATAATCTCCAGTTCTCATTTAGAAGTATATTGAAAAAGATCCATATAGATGACCGGAAAAAATTTTTAAATAATGTCAGGAATTATATTAAAAATGGAAATAATAAATTTCGATGTGACGTACGGATTTTAATGGAATGCGGAGACTATCGATGGGTTGAGTTGATAGGAACCATTGATAACGACCCTGGAAGTAAACATGATCAGCTTGCCGGCATTGCAATAGATATTACAAGTCGTAAAAATGCTGAAGATCAGTTGAAACATGAAGCTGCAACTGACCCCCTGACAGGAGTGCTGAACAGACGCAAGATGGACCAGATAGTTCAGAAACAGTTGGATTCAAGCATTGAAACCGGAGATATTTTTTCATTTTTAATGCTTGATATTGATCATTTCAAGAAAATAAACGATACATATGGTCATCCCACAGGTGATAAAATACTTATTCACTTTGTGGATATTTGCAGAGAGTGTTTACGAAAAAATGATTATCTCGCCCGTGTCGGCGGGGAGGAATTTGCTATCCTGCTGCCTGAAACAGAAGAAAGTGCTGCTAAATCGATTGGCAATCGAATCCGGGAAACAGTGGAGAGAACACCAT
>JAGLLQ010000411.1 GCA_023140455.1 Desulfobacteraceae bacterium
CAGGGTCAACAACTTCTTTTTCAAGTTCAATAGATTCTATTTTTTGCCCTCCGTTTGCAATAACCTTTACCATACCACCACCTGCTGTTGCTTCAACAGTTCTGGTCGCGAGTTCCTCCTGGGTTTTAAGCATTTTTTTCTGGAGGTTTTGAGCCTGCTTCATCATTGCATTCATATTTTTCATATTTTATTACTCCTGTAATTTGTTAATGTTTTAACTTTATTTAATATCAATAAGAGTGCCATTAAATATCCTCATGGTATCAGCAACAAAAGGATGGTTCATAGCTTCTTGTTTTTTTTCTGTGAATGATTTCGTTTTTGGTTTTTTTTCTTTTAACGTTGCTTTAGTCAGTATTGTTAGTTTTACACCAGAGCCAAAATAGTTTTTACATAATTTATCAATAATTTCCTTTTTCTGTTCTAACCTTGAAATCTCAAAAGATGTATAAGAAGTTAGTTCAACAATCACTTCAGTATCCATGATTTTTTTTAAAGAATTTTTTTTGAAAAGAACAGCAATAATAGGATATTTCCCATTAAGAGTTTCTAAAAAGCCCTCCCAGGTTTTGTTCTCCACAGATTCAGTAAGAGATCTGGATTTGTGATAGGTCTCAACGGATTCGGCAATAGATGCAGGCTCAGGAGTAACAGCAGCAAGTTCAGAAGCAGATTGAGGTATTGTTTCAGTATCAGATATGCGGTTGTTCGGTTTTTCTGTTTCCTTAATGGATGTCTTGAGAAGATCAAGCTTTGATATTATTTTATCAATTTCAGCGCCTTCTCTTATTTGAAGAAGTTTTAGCAATGCCATTTCAACAGCAGTTTTAGTATGGGATGAAAACTTTATCATTGTTTCTTCATTGAGCAGGCTGTTTAAGAGCCATGTCAAGTATGATTCAGAAACATTTTTCACTGTTTTATTTAATTCATTTCTTTCATAATCTGAAATATCAATTGAGTCAGTATTTTCTCCACAAATTTTAACAACAATCAGGTTCCTGAAATGTCTGATTAAATTAGAATAGAATCTTTTCAAATCAAGCCCCAAGTCATTTACTTTATCAATAACTTCAATAAGTTTTGCGCCATCAGATTGAAAAGTTGCATTTGATATTTCAAATAGCAGACTTGTATCTATCAAGCCTAAGTTTTCCAGGATTGACGCATGATCTATCTCGTTTGCTGGAGCGGCGGATAAGATTCTATCGGTAAGGCTTAAAGAATCTCTTATTGATCCATCTGCTTCAGCCGCTATGGCATTGGCACCTTTTGCAGATATTGAATATCCTTCGTTTTTACAAAGAGTTTTTATATTGTCAGCAATATTTTTAATGGGGATTCTTCCAAGATTATGTCTTTGACACCTTGATAAAATAGTTGCAGGAATTTTGTGTGGCTCTGTTGTTGCAAAAATAAAAAGTATGTGTTCAGGAGGCTCTTCAAGGGTTTTTAAGAGTGCATTAAATGCTGCAGTGCTGAGCATATGGACTTCGTCAATAATGTAAATTTTATACTTACAGCTCGCAGGTAGATATGCAACGTTTTCACGCAATTCTCTTATTTGATCAACATTATTATTGGATGCGCCGTCAATTTCAAAGACATCAGCACAATTGCCAGATGTTATTTCCTTACAGAATGTGCATTCATTGCAAGGCTCTTGGGCAGGTCCTTTTACACAGTTCATTGCTTTGGCAAGTATACGTGCCGTAGTGGTTTTTCCAGTTCCTCTGGGACCTGTAAACAAAATAGCATGGGCTACTCTATTGGCTGTGATTGCGTTTGCAAGAGTGGTGGTTACATGGTTTTGACCAATTACATCTTTAAAGGTCTGAGGCCTGTATTTTAATGCTAATACCTGATATGCCATCTGATATTGTTTTCCTAACAATGCTTTTGGTGGCGGAGAGGGAGGGATTCGAACCCTCGGTACCTTTACAGCACACACGCTTTCCAGGCGTGCACCTTCAGCCACTCGGTCACCTCTCCATACTTAATAATTGTAAGGTTTAATATACTTTTTCTTGTGATATGTCAAGATTTAATGAAGGGGATCTTCAGTATAAAGAGGAGGAACAATTACAGGCTGTTGGAGTCCGTTTTTAATTCCTGAAACAATAACAAGTTTTGCATTATCTTCTTTTTTTGTATGAACAAATCTAATAGTTTTAGGTTTAATTTCATTTTCATTCATGTTTTTGAGAAGATCATAGATGCGTTCAGCAGGAAAGATGATATATACCTTGCCATGTGGTGAAAGAAGGTTGTTACAATATATAAAAAACTCTTCTATATTGAGCTTTATTTCATGTCTTGCAATGGCTTTTTGTTTGTCAGGATTTAATCTGCCGCTCTTTGCTTTTTTATATGGAGGGTTGGAGACAATTATATCAATTTTTTTATAAAAATCCTGAACTTTAATTTTTTTAATATCCTTGCATATAATAATTATACTTTCCCTCATTGAATTTTGTTCAACATTTTTTTTTGCAATCTCAGCAAGCTCTTTTTGAACTTCAACACCAAATACTTTTACTTCAGGGTATTCAGATCTAAGAATCAGTGAGATAATCCCACAACCACAGCCAATATCAAGAATTGTTTGATTTGTCAGGGGGGGGATTTCAGAGCACAGAAGGAAGGGGTCAATTGAAAACCTGTAGCCTTTTTCAGGTTGATTGATTATTAAATTTTTATTAATCAAAGATTTAGTTGTGAAGTTTTGCAATTTTAAATCTTATTTTTTTAACAAGTTTTTTGTTGAGCAGTTGGTTTATATTTGAAATAATATCCTTTTCCAGGAATTTTAGATGTTGTATCCATACAGAGCTTGATACATTAGCAATCAAAATTCCGTCTTTAAAAAGTGCAGGTTTAGCATTTTTGGCTACTTCTTTTCCAACTGCTTTTGACCAGTGATTCCAGATTTCGGTCATTTCCATATCTGATTTCGGGCGATAATTATTTAGTGTTGCACTAAGGATATCACCTATATGAGTAAGATTGTTTTTTTTGGAATTGTCTCTGCTCAAATTATATTACCTCAAAAATATACGTATGGAGTATAAAATTAATTTGTAAGTTTTTGAATTTTTTTAATATGT
>JAGLLQ010000412.1 GCA_023140455.1 Desulfobacteraceae bacterium
GCAATTGCTTCTCCTTCACGATCAGGGTCAGGTGCAAGATATATTTCAGTTGAGTTGTTTGCAGCAGATTTTAAATTTTTAATAACTTTTGATTTGTCTTTAATATTAACATATTTACCATTAAAATCATTTTCTACATCAATACCAAGTTCTTTTGGAGGTAAATCTCTGATATGTCCTACGGTAGCTGCGATATTATAATCTTTACCAATATATTTTTTTAAGGTTTTGATTTTGGTTGGGGATTCTACTATTAATAATGGTTTTGCCACTTTTACTCCTCTATTTTTGAAAAATATTTACCATTTGATTGTTTGATCTTACCATTAAGCTCTAAATTGAGCAGGGCTGGTAAAAGAATTTTAGTTTCAAGGCCTGATTTCTCTGCAAGAATATCAATATGTGCAGGGTAGGGGTCAAGAATCTTTAATATATCTTTATCGATTTTATTAAATATATTTTCTATTGGATCGTTATTATCATTGTTTTTTATATTATTTATCCTGGATTTATGAATAAACTGATTTAATTCTTCTATAATGTCATTATCATTTTCAACAAGCTTTGCACCTTGTTTTAAAAGATAGTGAGTGCCCTGGCTTTTTTTTGAATCAATACTTCCGGGGACAGCATAAACTTCACGGCAGTATTCTCCTGCAAGCCTTGCAGTTATGAGTGAACCACTCCTTTGAGCAGCTTCAACAACACATGTCCCGGCAGAAACGCCAGCAATAATTCTGTTTCGTATTGGAAAATTTTTAGGATCAGGGAACTGGTTAACATCAAATTCAGAGATAACCGCTCCATTTTCACTGATTTCATTGCAAAGGGATTTATTTTGAGCCGGGTATATCTGATTTAATCCGGAACCCAAAATTGCATAGGTTCTGCCTTTAGCTTTTAATGCACCTTTATGGGCTGCGGTATCAATCCCTCTTGCCATGCCACTGACAATCTGAAATCCCTTTTTTGCAAGGTTGTATCCAAGTTTTTCTCCTGAAGATAGTCCATATGACGTGGCATTCCTTGAACCAACAATAGAAAGGCATGGATAAGTATTGTTCAAAACACCTATATAAGTAAGATAGGGTGGCGGGTCATGGATTTCTTTCAGCAGAACAGGATAAAGAGAATCATTGAAAGTTACTATTTTAAAATTATGTTTATGTATTATTTCAAGTTCTTTTCTTGCAGCATCAAAAAATATCCTGTTGTTTTTAATTGCTTTAATACTTGTTTTTCTAATTTTTCTAATTTTTAATAATTCTTTTTCAGGGGCAAGAAAAACATTTGTTGGTGTAGAAAAGGTATTTAAAAGCGATTTATACAAATAGTTTCCAATACCCGGTACTTTTTTTAACGCAAACCATGGAAGATATTTATCAAAGGAATCAGGCATCACTTATATCTATTGAAAGGTTTTTAATTTTATCTGTGCTTTTTCAGAAGCTTCTGAAAAAGGATATTTTTCAACTACAAGTTTTAAATAGTGGTGCGCTCTTTTATTGTCCTTTAGAGATATATAAGAATAAGCTGTTTTTAATAATGCATCAGGCACCTTCATACCCCTTGGATATTTTTCTACAACTTTTTTAAAGGTTTCAATAGCTTCTTCGAAATTAGTTGAAGCATAATGACATTCACCTATCCAGTATAATGCATTGTCAGCAAGGTCATTATGAGGATATTTTTCTAAAAATTGTGTGAATAGCTGGATTGCTGCTTCATATTTTTCATCAAGCAGAGAAGATCTTCCTTCTTTGTATAAGAGTATTGGCTCTGTATAAGCTATTTTTTTTACAGCTACTGCTTCTTCTTTTAGTGATTTCTTGCTTTCATCTGTTAATTCATTGATGATTTCTTTCTGTAATTCAATTTCCTCTTTGATAATAACAATTTCATTATTTGTTTTTTGAAGTTCTTGCCTGAGTGCTTCCAATTCCTGTTTGGTGGAATTGGAAGTTGTCAAAGATGCACAAGAAGTTAAGAAAAGACAAAACATAATTAATACTAAGTAGCGCAGTATTTTTATTAAATTGTTTTTCATTTATTCACCTTTATTTGAAATAAGGATAAGTGGGCTTGCAACAAAAATAGATGAATAAGTACCAATTAAAACACCTACAATCATTGCAAATGTAAAATTGTGAATGATTTCTCCCCCTAAAAAGAAAAGAGCAAAGAGAACAATCAAAGTTGTAAGAGAAGTTAAAACTGTTCTGCTTAATGTTTCATTAATGCTTTTATTAATAATTTCAGATAAAGGTTTGTTTTTATCGTCTGCAATATTTTCTCGGATTCTGTCAAACACAATGATGGTATCATTAAGTGAATAACCTATGATTGTAAGCAGTGCCGCAATAATTGGTAAACTGAATTCATAACCAAGAATAGAGAAAATTCCTATGGTGATAAAAATATCATGTATAAGCGCAATAATAGCACTCATGGCATAGTTTAATTTCAGGCGCCAGAATAATATGAGTGATATTACAAGTGCAGCAGGAATAATTACGGACATACTTACATTGAAAGCAGATAGAAAATAGACAGCAGTCATTAGAGCTCCTGCTGTAATCCCGGAAAGAATCCATTTTAACTCAAATCTTCCTGAGATGTATATGGTTATAAATAATAGAGAATAAAAAATAGCAAGGAGTGCGCTCTTCCTTAAATCCTTTCCAGCCTGGGGGCCCACCATATCAACCTGTCTGATTATCGGGATTTCACCTGTAGTAGATTCAAGAGCATCTGAAATAGATTGGGTAAATCCTTTTTCAGTCATTTCAGGTTTAGCCGTGGAAATCTGAAATTCATGTTCTGAAGTTTTTCCAACTTTTTGAACAGAGGCTTTTTCAAGTCCAATAGCAGTAAAACCTTTTCGGATTTTAGAGATTGGAATCTCTTTTGAAAATTGAACTCTGATATTTGTACCACCCGCAAAATCAATACCTAATTTTGGACCATTGTGCATAACAAGAGAGATGAGTCCTATGAGAATGATTGCAAATGAAAAACCAAATCCGATTTTTCGTTTACCAATAAAATCAAAATTTATATCATGCTTAATAAATTGCATTATTTTTTTCCCTTTTTATATACTAAGCTTTGTAACTTTTTTATTTTCAAGTAAAAAATCAAAAATTGCTTTTGAAACAATAAGTGCTGTAAAAAGACTTGCAAAGATTCCAAGACTTAAGGTAACAGCAAAACCCTTAACAGGACCTGATCCAAACTGGAAAAGGACAATAGCTGCAATCAGAGTTGTTACGTTGGCATCCAGAATAGTAAGTCTGGCTTTTTCAAAACCAGAATTCATAGCAGCAAGCGGTGTTTTACCGCCACGAAGTTCTTCCCTGATTCTTTCAAAAATTATAACATTTGCATCAACTGCCATACCAATAGTTAAGATTATACCGGCTATACCAGGGAGAGTAAGAGTTGCTTGAAAAGCAGCAAGTCCTCCTCCTATTAAAATTATATTTGCAATCAGAGCAAAGTCGGCTATTAATCCAGCTTTCTTGTAATAAATAAACATAAAAAGGATTACAAAAATACCGCCTGCTACCATAGAGATTAAACCCATACGGATTGAATCAGCACCTAAAGTCGGCCCTACAGTTCTCTCTTCAATAATTTTTACCGGAGCAGGTAAGGATCCTGCTCTCAAAGCAATTGCAAGGTCTCTTGCTTCATTAAGAGTAAAGTTACCAGTGATAACAGCTTTACCTCCTGCAATCCGAGATTGAATGGTAGGAGCTGAGTAGACTTTATTATCAAGCACAATGGCAAGTCGTTTTTTCAGATTTTCACCGGTAATCTTTTCAAATCTTCTTGCTCCCTTTCGATCAAAGGCTATCCCTACCTGGGGTTGTCCAAATTGATCAAATTCAACCCTGGCATCAGTTAACCTGCTTCCGTCAAGAAGAATCCTTTTTTTGATAAGATATGGAATGGTTGATAAAGCTTTAGTCGTTTTATCTTCACGCTCTTCATACATTATTACATCACCAACCGGAGCCCGATTTTTTTCAATGGCAAGGCGGACATCGTTATCTTCATCAACAAGCTGAAAAGTAAGCTGGGCTGTCTTTCCTATAAGAGCTTTAGCTCTTTCCGGATCTTTAATCCCTGGAAGCTGAATAAGTATTCTCTGAGTACCCTGGATCCTGATTTCCGGTTCACTGACACCAAATTCATCAATTCGGTTCCGGATGGT
>JAGLLQ010000413.1 GCA_023140455.1 Desulfobacteraceae bacterium
GCAAGAATAGAACCTCCTCTGCTGACAATTCCTGCAAGCCTCTGGTTTGTTTTAAGACTATCAATACATTTTTGATTCAACCCTGCATGGATAGTAACAAAATCTATCCCGTCCTTTGCATGGATTTCAACAGTTTCAAACCAGTCATCAAGTGTTATATCTTTTACCTCTTTTTGAGTACGGGTAAGAGTGTCATAAATTGGTACTGTTCCAATCATTATGGGAAGTTTTTCAACAAGTCTTGTCCTAAACCCCTGAGTATCACCGGAAACACTTAAATCCATAACAGCATCCGCTTTATACTTTATTGCAAACTCAGCTTTTTGTATCTCAGATTCAAAAGAACACTTATCCGCAGAAACACCGAGATTTACATTAACTTTAGTTGTAAGCCCTGCACCAACACCTGCTCCTATAATTGATTTATGATTTTTATTACCAGGGATTGCAATGCTGCCGTTAGCAACTCTTTCTAAAAGGTCCTCTTTGGATATACTCTCACATTTTAATACATCTTCCATCTGTTTTGTAACAATGCCTTTGGATGCAGCCTGCTTTTGCGTTACATAATCTTTCATATTATATTCTCCCTGTATATTTTCTTTATTTCGCCAACCTGTTTTAAAATATCCCTTGAACTGATTATTTCTGTCACAAGGCAAACCGTTCTCGCTCCTCGTTTTAGCACTGAACCAAGGTTGTTTTTTTTTATCCCGCCAATTGCAACAAATGGAATATCAATATTCTCAACAACATAATCAAGATATTGAAACCCCACAGGATCACAAACATCTTCCTTTGTCTGAGTTGCAAAAACAGGCCCTGCTCCAATATAGTCAGCACCGTCTTTGACTGCTTGTTCTGCCTGTTCTGGAGAATGGGTTGAAATACCCACTATCATATCTCCTGCAATTTTTTTAAGCTCTATAGCTGGAAAATCATCCTGCCCCGCATGTATCCCATCAGCTCCTACCATAAGTGCAATATCAGCATAGTCATTAACAATGAATAGAGCTCCTGCCTGCCTTGTAATCTCTCTGATTTCACAGCACTCTTCATAAATCTGTTTTATGCTTTTCTCTGTGTGCTTTTCTCTGTATTGAATAATTTCAATGCCGGAATCTATCATCTCCTTTGCAACTTCAGCATTGGTCTTCCCATTGGAAAACTTTTCACCAAGTATGCCGTATATGCCATGGGGCAATCTTTTTTTAAAAAATGAAATTATTGTTTTTTCAATGGAATACAGAGAGAACCTCTGTTGTTCTATAAGTTTGCCCTCCCTATATTCTCCAATTGTTTTAAGCTGCTCTTCAATAGATCTGAAGGCTTCCTCTACTCTTTTAAAATTTGAAAGTGCTGTATCTTTCAGATCTGTTCGAGAATCTGTTTTTACTTTTTGCGAGATCTCTTTTCCGACATCAGAAACAGCATCCCGTGAGAAAAGAAGTTTATCCTCTTTTCCTTTAAAAAGATGTCTTATACCATGACGCAATCTTCTTAAATCTGATGCTGTCTGAGCGTTATCAAACTTAAACCGTGCAATATCTTCAAGAACTCTTAAACCTTCTGCAGACCGGTTGATATTTACATCAATAATTCTGGTTTCATTCATTTTCTAACCTTTTTTATATATTTTAAAACAATACCTGCCATTATGGATGCAATACAAAAAACCTTGGGCGGGAAAATATCAAAGTCATTATCATTTGAACAAAAATCACCCACAACATAACAATTTGTCCCTGCCTTTTTTACCCGAATCCCGTTCATATCATCACCCGCAACACCCGAAGCAGAAATGATTAAATCCTTTTTAAAAGACAGTTCTTCCATGAGCATTATTTTATTTTCCTTTAAGTCAAAACCCTCAACAATAATTTCACATCCTTTCAAAAGAAAATGGACAGTTTTTCTTGTGATTTTCTGCATCTCTTTTCCAATCTCTATGTCTGGATTAATCATTTTCAGGTTATGCTCAAGCATAGCAACTTTCGGCCTGCCAACCTGGGATCCAAAATAAAACTGTCTGTTCAAATTGGAAGCTTCAACATGGTCAAAATCAATAATTTTCAAATTCATGACTCCTGAATGCACAAGTATTTTAGCAACATTTGATCCGATTCCGCCAATTCCGGCTATACCCACAGTTATTCCCTTATAATTCATATTAAATTCCAATCTTTAAAAACAACCTGGTAGCCGCTTTGATTTATCATCTGTGCTACGTCATCCACACTTCTTGTATCAGAAAGCTCAAATTGAGGAGTCTTCTCCTTTGTAATATCAGCATATCCACCAACATCAGTTTTAGAACCTGCAGAGAATTTAGTTGCTCCAAGGTGTACGAGTTTATCCCTTAACCAGGCAGGTTCCCGTGTTGATATATTAATTCCGAGTCTTGGCATAAAAAGTCTCCATGCAAGTATAAACTGCACAAGATTTTTATCAGTTAACAAATTTTTAGGTGATATGCCCCCTTCGGCCTTTGTCATTCTTGGGACAGAAACAGAAACTTCAACATCAGGATGATTTTTCTCAAGATACTTTGCATGGAGCCCTGCAAAAAATGCCTCGGCCTGTACATCACCCAGGCCAAATAAAGGGCCTATGTTTATTGCCCTGAAACCTGCCACAGCACCTCTTTCAGGTGTGAGCAACCGATATTTATAATCTTGTTTCATCCCTTTGGGATGGACATCTTTATAAATACTCTGATTATAGACTTCCTGATAAACAGTAAGCGAATCTGCTCCTGCATTTATTAAAGTTTTATAGTCATTTGTATCCATGGGAAAAATTTCCAGGGCAATTGAAGAAAAATATTTTGTTAAAACTT
>JAGLLQ010000414.1 GCA_023140455.1 Desulfobacteraceae bacterium
TGGTCGAGGTCGGCCGGCACCTGAACATAGAGCTTAAAACATTATGTGAAGTAAATAAAATTTCCGGCAGTGCTGGTGATTTTGATGTTGAACTGAGTGTACATCCAAGATATGTGGATATGGACAAATGTATTGCCTGCGGAGCCTGCACTGAAAAATGTCCAAAAAAAGTTACAGATAATTTTAATGCAGGTCTTGCTAAAAGAAAAGCTGTTTATGTTGATTATCCCCAGGCTGTGCCTTTAAAATATGCAATAGATCCGGAAAATTGTATTTATCTTGTGAAAAACGGAAGATGTGGAGTATGCCAAAAAGTATGTCCCACAGACGCCATTGACTTTGATCAAACTGACGAGACAATCAACATTAAAGTTGGCTCGGTTGTCATGGCTCCAGGGTTTTCAACCTTTGATCCTTCAGGACTTGATAATTATCAGTATTCACAATATTCAAATGTCATTACATCCCTTGAAATGGAACGTATTTTAAGCGCAACAGGCCCATTTAACGGGCATTTAGTCCGCCCCTCAGACAATAAAGAACCAAAAAAAGTTGCATGGCTTCAATGTGTAGGCTCAAGAGACAATAACAAGTGTGACAATTCCTATTGTTCCTCTGTATGCTGTATGTATGCAATAAAAGAAGCTGTAATCGCCAAAGAACACTCAGGCGATGAACTTGATACTGCTATTTTCTACATGGATATGCGGACATATGGTAAAGAATTTGAAGGATATTATGAACGAGCTAAAAATGAACAAAAAGTCAGGTTCATACGTTCAAGAATTCATACAATTGAAGAAGACCGTGAAACCAATGACTTAATCCTGAAATATGTTGATGATCATGGCAAAATCCTTACAGAAATTTTTGATATGGTTGTTCTGTCAGTAGGGATGCAGACTCCAAAAGAAGTTGTAGCCCTGGCAGACAGACTTGACATCAAACTTAATGACAATAATTTTGTTGACACAGACAGCTTTAATCCTGTCTCAACATCGCGGGAAGGAATTTTTGTATGCGGTTCTTTCCAGGAGCCAAAAGATATTCCCATGGCAGTTATGGAAGCAAGTGCTGCTGCCTGTGATGCCCAGACAATACTCTCAGATGCAAGGAATTCATTAACAAAAGAAAAAACTTTCCCTGAAGAAAGAGATGTATCAGATAAGGAACCCCGCATTGGTGTCTTTGTATGTAATTGCGGTACCAACATCGGTGGAATCGTTGATGTGCCCTCTGTAGCGGAAATGGCAAAAACTCTTCCAGATGTTGTATATGTAGAGGAAAACCTTTTTACATGCAGTCAGGATACACAGGAAAAACTAAAAGAAGTAATAGAAGAAAATGACCTTAACAGGATTGTGGTTGCTGCCTGTACACCAAGAACACATGAAGCTCTTTTCCAGGAAACACTGAAAGAAGCTGGATTAAATAAGTATCTTTTTGAGATGGCAAATATCAGGAATCAGTGTTCATGGGTTCATTCCAAGGAAAAAGATGAAGCCACTAAAAAAGCAAAGATCCTGGTTCAAATGGCAATTGCCCGGGCAAGAAGGATAAAACCTCTCAAACAGCCTACGATATCCATTGACAGCAATGCCCTTGTTATTGGCGGTGGTGTAGCTGGAATGGCTGCTGCACTTGGACTTGCAGACCAGGGATTTCATACATCTATTGTTGAAAAATCAAATCAACTTGGTGGTGTGGCTTTAAACCTTGAATCAACCTGGCGTGGAGAAGATATAGGTCAGAATCTTGAAACAATGATTAGGCAAGTTAATAACAATTCTCTTATAGATGTTTATACTGAAAGTGTTATAAAAAATGCTACAGGTTTTCTAGGTAATTTTGAAACGACTCTGATCACACAGACAACTCAATCAGAAAAAGAGATCAATATAAAACATGGTGCGGTTATTGTAACTGTAGGTGCAACTGAGTATGAGCCAGATGAATATCTTCATGGTAAAGATGAAAGAGTACTCACACACCTTGATTTTGATATGGCTTTAAAAACCAATGATAAAATAATTAAAGGGGCAAACAGCGCGGTATTTATCCAATGTGTTGGATCAAGAGAGCCTGACAGACCATATTGCTCTAAAGTCTGCTGTACCCATTCCATAAAATCAGCTATCAGACTAAAAGATATTGATCCTGAAAAAGATGTATATATACTTTACAGAGATATCCGAACTTATGGACAGAGAGAATCACTTTACAAAGAAGCAAGGGATAAGGGAGTTATCTTTATAAGGTATGATGTTGAAAACAAACCTAAGGTTGAAAAATCAGGTAAAGGTCTGACCATAACAATAAAAGATCATGTGTTGAATCGTAATCTTGAGATTGACGCTGATCTTATCGTGCTTGCATCAGCTATTGTACCTCTGGATAATCAGGACCTTGCCAAAATGTTCAAGCTTTCATTGACCCAGGATAATTTTTTCAATGAAGCCCATGCCAAACTAAGACCAGTAGAGTTTGCAACTGAAGGTATTTTCCTGGCTGGTATGGCACATTATCCCAAACCAATTGAAGAAAGCATTGCCCAGGCAAAGGCAGCAGCGTCAAGAGCAGCAGTAGCCCTTTCCAAAGATAGTCTTACTGTGGAAGGCATTGTTTCTTTTATCGAGACCAGCATGTGTCGCGGTTGTGGCGAATGTGAAAAGCATGTCCGTTTAATGCAATAATTTTAGAAGAAACTGATGAGACAAGCGAAAGCAAAATAGCATATGTACAGGCAGCCCTGTGTAAAG
>JAGLLQ010000415.1 GCA_023140455.1 Desulfobacteraceae bacterium
ATAAAAGAATTTTGCAAATTCAGGGACTTACTTCCAAAAGGTGTTTACATAGCACCTGAAGATATTATGGAAAACATAGGATTTATCCTTTCTGTAAAAATCACTGATGCTCAGTTTTCTGGCCAGACAAAGGAAAGACTCTCTTCCAGGCATTGTGCTAAGCTCGTCAGCTCCCAGATCAGGGACTCCTTCAGCCTCATGCTCAATAAAAATACTGATGCCGGGAATAACCTTGCAGATCTTGCCATAAAAAATGCTAAAGCCAGAATAAAAAAATCAAAAAAAGTAAGCTTAACAAAAGCAAAAAATGGTCCTTCTCTACCCGGTAAACTCTCTGACTGTACCAGTCGTGATCATATGAAAAGAGAATTATTCCTTGTTGAGGGAAACTCTGCAGGAGGTTCAACAAAACAGGCAAGAAATAAAAACTTTCAGGCTGTACTTCCTCTTCGCGGTAAAATTTTAAATACATGGGATCATGATTCCTCCATAATTTTAGGATCAAAAGAAATTCATGATATATCTGTTTCAATTGGAGTTAATCCCGGCTCTGATGACATATCGAACCTAAGATACAATAAAATATGTGTTCTTGCAGATGCTGATTCTGATGGATTACATATAGCAACACTTATATGTGCTTTATTTCTCAGGCATTTTCCGAAAATTGTTGAAAATGGCCACCTGTTTATTGCAATGCCCCCCCTTTATCGTATTGATGTTGACAAAGAAATATTTTATGCTCTGGATGAACCTGAAAAAAAGAGCATAATTAAAAAAATCAACCGGAAGAAAAAACATGGGAAAATAAATATCCAAAGGTTCAAAGGACTTGGTGAAATGAACCCCGGGCAATTAAAAGAGACAACTATTTCACCGGATACAAGGAGGCTTATCCAGCTCAAATATGAACCTTTCAACTGTCAGCTCGGGCCAACTATCAACTATACACATAAAACAATGGATATGCTACTTGGGAAAAAGAATGCTAAAGACAGAAAACAATGGATTGAATTAAAAGGGAATATTAAAGAGTTAGAATAATGGAAATTACATCCCCAATAAACACAGAAGGCTTTGAAATACAGCCCTTGGAAAAATTTGCTGAGACAGCTTATTTAAATTATTCAATGTATGTAATCCTTGACAGAGCATTGCCTCATATTGGTGATGGACTTAAGCCTGTTCAAAGACGAATAATTTACTCCATGGATCAACTGCACCTTTCAAATGATGCAAAATATAAAAAATCTGCCAGAACTGTTGGAGATGTTTTGGGTAAATTCCATCCCCATGGTGACGCTGCATGCTATGAAGCCATGGTCAACCTTGCCCAGCCTTTTTCTTGCAAATATCCTTTAATTGACGGCCAGGGTAACTGGGGAGACCCGGACGATCCGAAATCTTTTGCTGCAATGAGGTATACTGAATCCCGGCTTACAAAATATTCTGAATTACTTTTAACAGAAATAAAAATGGGCACAACTGATTGGACACCAAATTTTGATGCCACTCTTGAGGAACCTGTTATATTGCCTGCAAGGCTTCCTAATTTGCTTTTAAACGGTTCAACAGGAATTGCAGTTGGTATGGCAACCAATATACCTCCTCATAATTTAAGAGAAATTGCAGATGCTCTTATACATCTTATAGATGATCCTGAAGACACCAAAGAAAAAATATTAAAGCTCATCAAAGGTCCAGATTTTCCAACTAGTGCTGAAATAATTACTGACCCTTTTCAAATAAAAGAAATGTACAGAACCGGAAAAGGAAAAATTAAAACCAGAGCAAAATATCATTTTGAAAAAAATGATATTATTGTCACTGCCCTTCCCCTTTATGCCTCCGGGGAAAAAATAATGGAACAGATTGCATCCCAGATGAATAAGAAAAAATT